>CANHGC010000021.1 GCA_947460045.1 Bacteroidota bacterium
ATAGAGGCTACCTCCCACGAGTTGGCACAAATCTTTTCAGTTGTTGTTGGCAATACAGGTGCCGGCTGTTCATCTTCACAACCACCCAAGGCCAACATTGAGATACCCACCACGATCATCGCAGCATAGGTATTCATTTTGAAAGTCATTTTTTTCATAAGTATTACAAAGTAATGGCATACCATGCACATATTCAATTTTTTTCGATAATCCACAATAAATTTGCGATGCGATGCATCCTTTTCAAATCCTGCTGGCCAAATGGTCTTCTTCCTTCTATCGAGGAAACAAATACGCTTGCAACTTGTGTGGATTTGAAGCCAAAAAACTCAGATTCCGAGGCCATAACCATCCCGTGATTCAGCGCAAAAAGATTCTCTCTGCCGGTAAGCGCCGATCCGATTGCCCCAACTGTTTATCTTCGGACCGCGACCGACGCCTATGGCTTTATCTGGAAAATGCAATCACCCCACAATCGAACATATTACATATTGCCCCAGAATATCCGGTGGCAATAAAAATGCGAAACCTCTCGAAATCCATGGGATTTCACTACCACTGCCTTGATAAGCGCACCCAAGGTTATTACTACCCCAAATGGGTATTGAATGGAGACATCACCTCATTGGAATTTGCGGATAGCCAATTTGATTGGGTCATTGCAAATCACGTTTTGGAGCACATCCCCAACCTGCAAAGCGCGTTAAACGAAGTAAAAAGGGTCTTAAAACCAACAGGAAAAGCCATTTTCATGGTCCCATTGTCTCAATCTCAACCCACCGAAGAGGGATGCATCACGGTCAATGGGCAATGGTGTTGCGAATTGTCAAAAAAAGAAAAAATCGAACGATTTGGTCAGCACGACCATCTGCGTCTATTTGGAACCGACATGGATCAAATATTCAAAAAAATGGGATTTGATTTGATCTTTTTGAGTCATGAAAACACCGAAAAAGCAATAAGTCACAAGTCGCCCTTGGCACTATTCGCCAATGAATGCATCCCAATTGCCACACCCACTGCTTCGCCCAACGTTGACAATATCAACGCGATATCATCTATTCCGTAGAACATTTCGTTCATTTCATCGTATATTAGCAACCGAAAACTGAATTCGGATGAATAAAACATTACTCAATCGCTTAGTCATTGCACTTCTACCACTGTTGTTTCACAGCATCTCACTGCAAGCTCAAAATGTGGGCATCAACGAAACTGGGGCCAATCCCGATGCTTCTGCAATGTTGGACATCAATACGAGCAACAAGGGTTTATTGATTCCGCGACTTTCAAGGGCGCAAAAATCCCTCATTGCCTCGCCTGCGAACGGATTGTTGATTTATCAGACTGATGATACGATGGGATTTTGGTATTACGAGCAGAACAAATGGGTACCCGTTATGCGTTCGATCACTGCGGGCAAAGGACTTACCGGTGGCTTAATTCAAGGAAAGGGAACCATCGAAATAAAACCCACAGGTGTAGTTGCCCGGAAATACGGCGCGATGGATTCGATCCCGGTGGTAACTGTAAACGCGGAAGGACAAATCACAGCGGCCACAACCATTGCAACCAACTTTCTAAATAAAACCGACACGCTGTGGAGCTGGAGAATTTTGGGCAACTCCGGCACCGATGAAACCAAGCATTTTATTGGCACCAAAGACAACAAAGCGCTCCGATTCCGAATAAACAATACTTGGGCAGGCGAATTAAACCCAGCCAACGACAACATTTCCTTTGGAGATCAAGCAAACGCCACGAGCAATGGTTCACAGAACATCGCCATCGGCACAAAGGCCATGTACCAAGCCACTGGAAACAAAAACGATTTGATTGCCATTGGCACAGATGCTTTGAATTCTAATGGAATTTCATCGCCGGGTAGTACTCAGGGGATTGAGAATATCGCCATTGGACCCAAAGCGATGACGAGCAACAGATCTGGCAGCTACAATGTAGCATTGGGCCAACGAGTTATGGAAACGGGAACCTTCAACTACGGCAATATCGCCATTGGATTTGAAGCGTTGCGCAGATCGAACAACAGCTACTACAACGTTGGTATTGGTATGTATGCTTTGAATTCCAACAGCACGGGCAACTATAACAATGCCATTGGATATGCTGCGTTGCTTTCTAACACCACCGGATATTACAACTCAGCCTTTGGCTTTTATTCACTCGTTTACAATTCAACTGGTGTAGGAAACACCGCCTATGGAATGTACTCCATTGGTGTAAACACAACGGGCAATTACAACACGGGCATGGGTTATCAAGCGTTGTACACCAGCTATGCCTCTACCAACAACACGGCAGTGGGTGCTTTTGCGGCGTTGAATACAACCACCAAAGGAAACAACAATACTGCGGTAGGTTATGAAGCACTCAATAAAAATACCACGGGGTATAGCAACGTAGCAATGGGTACCGACGCCTTATACAGCAATACAGTTCGTGGAAACTTGGTAGCTGTGGGAGATTCGGCATTGTTCAATAACGGAATTGGTGCAGCTGCGGAACAGGCCTCCTACAATACTGCCGTTGGTAGTAAAACGCTATTTGCCAATAATTTGGGTAGCCACAACACGGCGATGGGATTTTTGGCATTGCAAACAAATGCAAACGGAAACAACAACACCGCCGTGGGTTCGTTTGCCCTCAATCAGAACAATGCAGGAACTGACAATACCGCCGTTGGATACAATACACTTTCAAGCAGTACCGCCGCGATTCAAAACACAGCTGTTGGTTCTGGGGCCTTGAACAAGAGCACGGGCAATTCAAACACCGGTGTGGGCTTTCAAGTACTAACAGCGAACACAACGGGAGGAAATAACACTGCACTGGGTCAATTAGCATTGGCTGCATCTACAACCGCTAGCAACAACACTGCCGTGGGTTCACGCGCCTTAACAGCGAACACAACGGGAACCAACAACGTGGCCCTTGGGGTACAAACCGCTGTAGCCAATACAACGGGCAGTCAGAATACAGCCCAAGGAAATTCTGCACTGTCAACAAACACCAGCGGAAACAACAATACAGCTTTAGGTTTCGAAGCACTGAGATTATCATCCACCGCAAACAACAATACCGCCGTTGGCTACCAAGCGTTGACTGCAAGTACCTCAGGTAGCAACAACACAGCCATAGGCGCACCCGCCGCAGTGGCAATTACAACCGGCTCTTCAAACATTGCCATTGGCAATGCTGCATTGAATGCCAACACCACGGGCGGAAACAATACGGCCATCGGATTTGACGCATTGCGCACAGGTACCGCCGTTGAATTCAACGTTGCCATTGGTACTGGAGCGCTTCGAACTTACAATAATGCTGCTGCCAATACTGGACGGAACACCGCCATCGGTTACCAAGCCATGCAGGGATCAACCTCGGGCTCTTACAACACG
Source organism: Bacteroidota bacterium (assembly GCA_947460045.1). Taxonomy (GTDB): domain Bacteria; phylum Bacteroidota; class Bacteroidia; order NS11-12g; family UBA955; genus UBA955. The sequence continues at coordinate 3,420 of CANHGC010000021.1, forward strand.
GCTTTGGGTTATCAAACCCTGGATGCCAATACCACAGGAAACTTAAACACGGCCATTGGATACGATGCCATGCCGGCGTCTACCACTGCAGGAAATAACACCGCCACTGGATACAACGCCCTGCAGTCACTTACCACCGCCAATAACAACGTTGCATACGGGTATCAATCCGGTTGGGGCATCAATACCGGCGGAAACAATACCGCCATCGGCTATCAAACTTTTGTCAACAATGGTACATTGACCAACACCACTACCCTGGGCTTTCAGGCGTTGGCAACAGCAAACAACCAAGTACGTATCGGTAACAATGGTGTAACTTCAATCGGAGGATTCGCTGCATGGACAAACTTATCAGACGGTCGTTACAAAAAGAACATCGAAAAGAATGTACCTGGTTTGGAATTCATCATGCAGCTAGAACCCGTCACGTACAACTTCGATTTTGATGGTTTAAACAAGGCAACCAAGACCCTCCCCGATGCGGAAAAAATCACCTCCGCCAATCCCAATACCAACGTCCGTTTCACAGGTTTTATCGCCCAAGATGTAGAAAAGGCAGCCAAATCTATTGGTTACGACTTCTCTGGGGTTGATAAGGCCCAAAACGAAAACGACTTCTACGGTCTGCGATACAGTGAATTTGTTGTGCCGATGGTGAAAGCCATTCAAGAGCAACAAAGCCAAATCGAATTGTTGAAAAAGCAAAATGCCGATTTGATGCGTCGCCTTACCGATTTAGAAAATAAGAAATAATCCCATCACAATAGGACCAACCATGAAACAGCGCTTATTGATGTTGTTGTGCTTAACCGCAACCTGGCTCGCAAAAGGCCAAGGATGGGTGCACAATGGTGCGCATGTGGTAGCCACCAATGGAACATTTATTGTAATTAACGGTGCCCAAGGGAATTACAAAGCCCAAAGCGTTTCAAGGCTGATCTTCAATGGCGATGTAGAACTATCCTACACCGGCAACTGGATCAACAACTCCAGCGGGGCCATTTTCATGACCAACAATGGAAAAGCGATACTCAAAGGCGCAATCCAATCTTTTCAAGGCACAGCGACTACAGCCTTCCCTGCCCTCGACCTAAAATGCTCAGCGAACCCCACCCTGCAAACCAACATTTTGGTGGGTGGCGGACACAAAGGCGGAGGAACCGGCAAATTGAATTTGTTCGACCGACAGCTCAATCTAAACGGCAAAAAACTCATCATCAACAATCGCTCTGAAACCGCCATCGCCAGGACCACCGGTGGTATTTTGTCGGAGTCATTTCCTAGCGCAGGATACGGCTTTGTGCAATGGAACTTGCGCGATGCAGGTGCCGGTCCGCAATATCGAATTCCTTTTCAGACCCTAACCGGAAGCAACATCCCGTTGGATTACAACGTAAAAAATGTGGGTCTCCAAAATACAGATTCTGGATTTGTTACCGCAGCAACATACCCCACTCCCACAGCGTCTTTGCCCAACAACCGTCCGCTGCCTTTTGGGGTTCCGCATGTTAAAAACGAATTTGGCACAGAGAACGCCCGACGAATGTTGGATCGATTTTGGGTAATTCAAGATGGTGGCTACAGCACCAAACCTGAAATTTCATTGGAATTCAACTACACAAGCCAAGAACACAACTCCGGTACAAATACCATCCAAGAAAGCAACATGGGCGCCATTTCATGGTTAGCCAGTGCCAACAAATGGAGTTACCCTGTTCGTTCCAGAGTAAATGCCGGCAACAACAACCTACTTCTTCATGCCGGTGTAAATTTCTCAGGCACATGGACACTCTCCGACACAACCCCCTGTCCGATCGCCAATTTCACCACCGCCGGTGTTTGTGAAAAAGACAGCGTCCTTTTTGTCGATAAATCAACCGTAGCACAAGACACCCTGATTCGATGGAGTTGGTCGTTTGGTAACGGCAACAACGGCAGTGGCGATTCTACCGTGGGTTATTTCTCCCCTGCGGGCATCTACAACACAAGACTCATCGTAACGGCAGCCACGGGTTGTAGCGATACTATTTTCAAGAAGATCAATATATTGGGCGCCCCACAAGCCAACTATACGGTGGAAGACACTTGCGAGAACACCGTGGTAAAATTCACATCCCTCACATCGCCGGGTAGCGGATTCATTGCCAAAGAGTATTGGTGGTTTGGCGATGGCGGCACATACACCGGCAAAAGCCCTCAACATTATTACGGCACTTCCGGTTTGCCCCAAGTGAAATACATCGTATACAATAGCAATTTATGTAAAGACACCATCGACAGAACCCTTTACATCGCCAATAAGCCTTTTGTTTACTTTGCTGTGAAACCCGATTGTGAAGATGTCAACTTCCCCTTTACCAACGCCTCAACCGCCGGAGCAGGCAGCATTCAGAGCTACAACTGGGACTTTGGCAACGGCAGAAGATCGAGCTTGCGCGATGAAAATATCGTGTACCCTGATTCTGGAACCTTCCCCGTGCGATTGATCGTCACCAACAGTTTTGGCTGTAAAGACACCTTCTCACAACCACTGCAAGTGTATCCAAGGGCCATTGCCGATTTCAAATACAATCCTTTCGACCCAGAAATGCTCAAGCCAGTGTCGTTCAGCAACCTTTCAGGCATCGACACCAAATGGACATGGGATTTTGGCGATGGCAATTTTGCGATCACCGAAAATCCTGTTCACGCCTACAACATGTATGGCACCTATACCGTGACCCTCGTTGCCGACAATCAATTCGGATGTGCCGATACCACCACACGCAGTTTGAGGGCGAAATCCATTCCGCTGTATTGGTTCCCGGATGCTTTCACACCAGCAAATACAGAGGGGCTTAACGACAAATTTGGACTATTCTCTCCGTTAACGATCACCAATTACCGCTTGATTATTTTCAATCGATATGGCCAAATGATTTTTGAATCCAAAGACCAAACACAATTGTGGGATGGACGATTTAACGGAGAACTCGTGCCCAATGGCGTTTACATTTACGATGCCACCTTCAAGAATCCTGAAAACGAGATTCAAAGGTATTCTGGCAACGTTACGCTGTTGAGATAATAGAAGTCGCTAACAAAATCCGTATTCGATTTTTCTCTGCTGCCAATTGACCAGTTGAAGAACGTGGCCCGATGGCGGGATCATTCAAACCCGAGAAATCTCCATTAAACCCGAGAAATCCAATTTCCCTTGATTTCTATGTGATTGCGATGCAGCACCAACATATTTCGCTGTTCCATCTTCTTTAGCAATCGAGAAATCACTTCACGAGACGAGTTCAAATCCTGTGCGATGGTTTGGTGATTGATGGGTATATCTGAGCAACCACAAGATTTCCATTGATTCATCAAATAGAATTCCAAGCGCTCATCCATCCCCCGGAATGCCACATGATCTAATACAGTGAGCACATCCTCAAACCGATGGCGATAAGTAGAAATCACAAACTCATACCAAGACCGATATTCTTTCATCCACTCATTCATCGTTTGAACAGGGAACATCAACAATTTGGTAGATTCTGTGGCAATCGCCGTAATTTGACTGCTTTCCATCCTGGCAGCGCAACTCATAGACACGGCACAAGCTTGTCCAGGCGTGAGATAATACAAGAAAAACTCAGAGCCCTCGTCGCTCTCACGATAAACCTTCACCCTACCCTCCAATACCAACACGGTACTCGGCATAAACTGACCCGTTCGGATGATTTCCTCATTGGCGCCATATTCTTTCACAATGCTCTGATCGATGAGCGATTCAATCAACGCGGGCTCGAAATGAGCAAAAACCTCACGAACCCTATCGATGTTGTTCATTTCTGATTTCTGTGTCATGAAGAAGTATTTCCGTCAAAGGTCGCGATTTTCAAAGATTAACCCGACTTTTGTGGTATAATATGATTAAAACAGGACTTTTTTTGGATCTCACCTTTCACCACGATACACCGCAGGGCTGGTATCTCACCGATGATTTGGGAGTGGAGGTTTTACTTCCTAACAAATACTGTCCTGCCGAAGCCGTAGAAGGCGACGTAATCAATGTTTTCATTTACAGAGACTCCGAGGATAGACTCACCGCTACCACACGCGTCCCCAAGATCGAACTCAACGAATTTGCTTGTTTGGAGGTTGTGGCCACCACGGGTATTGGGGCATTTTTGGATTGGGGGCTCGAAAAAGACCTTTTTGTGCCTTTCAAGGAGCAACACCAGAAATTGGTAGAGGGCGAACATGTTGTGGTTTATTTGTACCGAGACGAGGTCACCGACCGCCTATCGGCGAGTGCCAAAATATCGAAATGGCTAGAAAAAACCGATGTCACTTTGGGCTTCAACACCGAGGTTGATTTGATGTGTTTTGAAGAAACCGAGATTGGTTTTAGAATGATCATCGATCAAAAATTCCAAGGAATGGTCTATAAGAACGAAGCTTTCAAGCCGATCGAAGTGGGCGATACCATGAAAGGCTATGTGCGATTGATCAGAGAAAATGGACACATCGACTTATCATTGACCCCTATCGGACGGAAAAAAGTCCCTGGACTGGCGGGTGTGATTTTGGAAGCCATCGAAGCAGAGGGCGGTTTTTTGGCAATGACCGATAAATCGGCACCCGAATTAATCCAAGCCAAATTTGGCATGAGTAAAAAAGCCTTCAAAGAAGCCGTGGGCACTTTATATCGCAACAGAGATATAACCATTGAGCCCAATGGACTCAGAAAAACACAATAATACCTTCAGTGGGTAAATATTAAACAGATAAACACCAAAATACAACGCACACGTAACCAATTACGGATGCCATTAGGACATTTATCTGTAAATTTGAAACCATATTGTATAACAAATTATTGATATTCAATCAAAAATCATGAAATCAAAAATCTTCTTAGGGGCTTTGTTCATGGGATTGGGATTTTCTGCTTGTAAGAAATCCAACCTCGATTTGAACAAATACTCAAACCTCAAAATTCAACCGGGTGTTGTAACCCCGTTGGCAAGCATTTCTATCACCGCTGGAAAACTCCTCAAACAAGACAGCATCACGGTTCACGATCCAGATGGCTTGATTCGCTTTCTTGTGAGAAAAGACTCAATCGTTACCATCGGGGCCGATAGCATTTTGAGCAATATCACTTTGCCCAAATCCAGTGTAAATTTCAAATTGGGTGAAATTGATGTCCCAAACATCAACCAAACCCAAAAAGTAACATTGAAAGAGTTGGTAGACTTGTGCGATGCACAAACCCAATTCGTTTTCAATTATTACGATGGCAAAGACACCATTTTCCCTGCATTAACTAGCCCGGCAGGAGATACCAACAGTGTTGCCAAAGCCACAAATTACGAATACATCCGACTCTCCAAAGGGTTTTTGAAATTCGGGTTAACGAACAATTTCCCAACGGTATTGAGCAAAGCCCAAGTGGTGATTTTCGACAACAAATACGGCACAAAACTGGGCACAGTGAATTTCGCCAACATCCTCCCCGGTTCTAAAGGATACGATAGCATTCCCATGGCTGGCGTTACCTTAAGCAACGATTTGGCATTCCAGATTTTATCGGTAGACATGGTAAAGAGCAGCGGCTTTGTTCGCATCGATCTTACCGATGACTTAACCATCGACATATTGGGTACAGGCCTAAAGACCACCGGCGGAAAAGCCATCATTCCTAGCCAAGTGATCCAAACCCAACTATTGGCGTTGAATTTGAGCTCACCAACAGATGACTACAAACTGCGCAATGTGCGTTTTGGGGCAGCAGCCATTCCTTTTACTGCAGAATCAAAATTCGCAGAAAACTTAAATTTGAGCATCAACTTCCCCGACGCTACTGTGGGTGGATCTGCCATTTCTCCCACCGCCATCAGCTTGCCAAAGGGCAGTAAAACGGGCACGTTTGATTTGAGCAATGCCAATATCTTCCTCGGTGCCGTTGACACCCTAACCCATAACATGTTGCGCGTGGCCGTATCGCCAAGCATCAGTTCTTCAGGCAATTTGGTAGACTTCGATTCCAGCGATTTCGTAAAGTTAGATATCGACCCGGCCAACATCACCATCGATTATGTGGATGGTTACATGGGTCAGAAGACCTGGACCGTTGATGTAGATGATGTAGACTTCGACGCATTGGCAGAATTGGGCAAAGGGCTCACCCTAACCAATCCAAAAATGTCGATCATCGTGAAGAATTCCTTCGGTATCCCCATTTTGTTGGAATTGAGTTTGATTGCCAAGGACAACAAAGGAGCATCTGTGGATATGCAGCCGCCAACCATGTTGTTTGGTTACCCTACCATTGCGCAAGCTGGCACGACGGTTAATAGCAAATTCGATATCGACAAGAGCAACTCGAAAATTGTTGAGGCATTGGGATTGCCACCAACCAAATTTGCCATTTCTGGTAAAGCCTACTTAAACAAAGACGGCTTCAAAGGATACAACGACTTCGTATCTAGCAAGAGTTCGATGAGTTTGAGCTTCGAAGCGAACATGCCGTTGTCGATCATCGCCCAAGATTTCAGCATCCGCGACACAGCAGAATTGAAAGAAACCTTGAAAGGTTTGGATGTATTTGAATATTTGGAATTGAAAATCAAGACCACCAACGGATTCCCATTGGAAGGTGCATTGGATCTATACTTCGCCGATGCAAATGGCAACATTTTGGATTCTTTGGTAAATACCACGTTGGTTGCTTCCGGCATTCCCGATGCCACCGGCAAAGTGGTAACAAGAACCGAAAATATGACAACCTTTTTGCTCGACAAAGAAACATTGGCCAACATCGCAACAGAAACAAAATTTGCCGAAAAACTCATCTTCGTTACGCATTTCTATACTTACAACAAAGGATCACAATCGGTGAACATCCACACAGACAATCAGTTGGATATCGCCATTGCCTTCCGCGCTAAATTGGCTGGTCAATAATCTCCCAAATCATGAAAAAACTACAATTATTCGTTTGCGTCGCTTTGGGATTGAGCGGTTTTGCGAAAGCACAAACCGGCTTTGAATTCAACAACCGTCACCTCACCCAATCAGCCAGTATCAACCCCGCATTTTTGCCTCAATACAAACTCAGCTTGGGTGTTGGTAATGCGTTTGAGGCCTATCACCCTGGCTTCAACATCAATACATTTTTCAATTCCGCCACAGACGCCACTAGTACTATCCGAAACATCATCAACGACCCAAAGGTAAACTTGGGTGTATCGTTTGATAATCGCACAGAACTGTTTCAATTTGGATTCAAAAGCAAGCGGAGTTATTTCAGTTTCAATTCGTCCAATCAAACCCTCGGCCAAATCAATATCCCCAAAGATGCTTTGGGCTTGGCGATGTTTGGCAACCAGGAATACTTCGGCAAAAGGGCAAATTTCGACCTATCCGGTACAGAGTTGATGTCGTATATCGAGAACAAAATCTCCTACGGTCGCGCCATCAACAACAAACTCAACGTGGGTATCAGCTACAGCTCAATCATTGGCATAGCACATGCCAACTTGAAAACTGCCTACGCCTATTTGGAAACAGATACCAACAACACAACCATCTACCAAATGAAGATGGGTGGTGCATTCGACGCCCAAACCTCGCTCATGG
>CANHGC010000022.1 GCA_947460045.1 Bacteroidota bacterium
ACAAGGAGAGCCAAATGCGGGCGGTGTGTGATGTGTGTGTGGAGGTAGAAACGGGTCCGGAATTTGTGACTGGCAGTACGCGAATGAAGGCGGGCACGGCCACCAAAATGGTATTGAATATGATTACCACGAGTGTGATGATTCGATTGGGGCATGTGAAGGACAACAAAATGATTGACATGCAGTTAACCAATCACAAGTTGATTGCGCGCGGCACGAACATGGTGATGGAGGAAACGGGATTGGGTGAGGCGGAGGCCAAATCGCGGTTGATGGCGGCGGGATCGGTGCGCAAGGCGGTTGATCAGTGGCGATCGGAGCAGGTTTGAGGGGATCGGAAGGTTGAGTCCTGCCTTAGGCGAGGATTTCCCAGGTGCGATCTGCGAGCAATCTCACAGTATTTAAGAACGTATATGGCGCATTTTTTCCCCATTCATAGGGCGCTACCATGCTGAGGACTTGTGATCCATCATCTTTTTGGTATACGTGGTAAATGCCATGAATTACGGGCTCAAAATTGATATCGGCTTTGTAAATGGCATGAGACAGCGTGAGGCGTTCTTCGATGGCTTTGGCTTGTTTCATCAGCAATTCTGCCTGCTTTTTGAGCATGGTGATTTGCTGTTCGGCCTGATGCTGCATGCTTTCATGGGCATTGGCAACCAACAATCGTTTGTCGATGGGTTCAATTTTCGGCGAACTCACGCTCAGTGCGTAGGGTGCGCTGTGCGATTCTCCCTGAAATAGGGCGTCTTTGAGTACGAGTGGCCGATTATCGGGTTGGGTATCGTTGGGGTTGTCTATCGACATGAAAAAACTAACAAATTAGTTTCGGAAAAGTTCCTGCGCCCAATCTTTTTGTAGCAGCAGTTCGGCGATTTGCACGGCATTGGTGGCGGCGCCTTTTCTGAGATTGTCTGATACCACCCACATATTGAGTGTATTTGGTGCTGAATCGTCGCGTCGAATCCTACCTACAAAAACATCATCGAGGTTGTGACTGGTGATGGGCATGGGGTATAGGTTGTTGGCGGGATCATCTTGGAGGGTAATTCCGGGAGATTTTGCCAGGGTGGATTTGATTTCTTCGATATCGAAAGGGTGCGCAAATGCGGCGTTGATGCTTTCAGAGTGGCCGCCGATGGCAGGAATTCTCACGGTGGTTGCGGTGATTTTGAGATCAGGCAGTTCCATGATTTTGCGTGTTTCCACCATCATTTTCCATTCTTCTTTGGTGTAGCCATTGTCCATGAACACATCGATGTGTGGCAGTGCATTGAAATCGATGGGGTGGGGGTAAACGGTTTCGCCTGGGGTGTTGTTGCGTTCGTTTTGGAGTTGGGTTACGGCTTTTTGACCGGTTCCGGTGACGCTTTGATAGGTACTCACCACCACGCGAATCATTTGATAGGCATCGTGAAGGGGTTTGAGCGCTACCACCATTTGGATGGTAGAGCAGTTGGGGTTGGCGATGATTCTGTGATGCGGTTGGATGGCACTGGGATTCACCTCTGGCACTACCAAGGGTACATCGGGGTTCATTCGCCAAGCGCTGGAATTGTCTATGACGATGGTGTTGTTGGCGGCGAATTTGGGCGCCCATTCAGTACTTACAGATCCACCTGCACTGAAAATGGCGATGTGTGGTTTGGCGTCTACGGCTTGTTGCAGGCCAATTACGGGGTAATCTTTGCCTTTGAATGTAACGATTTTACCAACGCTTCTTTCAGAGGCTGTGGGCAGAAATTCGGTTACGGGGAAATTGCGTTCTGCCAGTACTTCTAGCATTTTAGTACCCACCAATCCGGTGGCGCCTACAACAGCGATTTTCATTTTATTTGTTGGTGTGGGCTTGGAAAGGTGTACTGTTTGGTGGCGTTGAAGGCACGGTTTCGGTGGTTACATCACCGGGTTTGGTTGGTTGCGTGTCTTTCGCCGTGGTATCCTGATATAGATCATCGAACATGGCTTCATTGCTGAGGCTATCGAGGGAGTCTTGTGTGTGTTTTTCTGCCTCATTGAATGCGCCTTCGGGGTTGTTGGAGCAGGCAGCCAATGCAGTGATGGCGATGATGGCTGTGGCGATGGGAAAGTTGTATTTCATGATTACCAGATTTCAAGTGTTTCGAGGAGGTCGTTCCAAAGGTCGTAATTTTTCATACCTACGATGGTTTCCTTTTCACAATTTAGGGAAATGGCATCGTGGTTGAAGTTTTTGATGGTATCGGCCGATGTAGATTGTGGATCGACGAGGAATATTTGAGTTTTTTCGCTGTTCGATACGGTTGCGATGGTCTGGTTGAGCAGCAACCATTCTACATTGGGGTTGGGTAGGCAAGATTGCCAAAATTCATGGTCTTCGACAGGGCATTCAATGGCTTCCACAGGTAGGATGTTGCACCAGCTGATTGCCATGTCTTTGAGATCTCTGTGGGGCAGTTCGAGGGTGAGTTTTGGTCCGGCGCACCAGCCAATGATTTCTTGAACTTGGGAAATGGGTAGATCGCCCACGGTGAATCCGATCCATTCTGCCATGGCGGCGGCGGCATAGCGCGCATCGGAGAGATCTTGTATGTGATTAAATTTGATTTTCATATCATAAAAAAGGGCTGCAATTGCAGCCCTTCGAAATTGTTATACCAATAATCGGTAGGGCTCTTCCAAGAATTCTTTGAGTGTTTTGAGGAACTGGGCTCCCATGGCACCATCTACTACGCGGTGGTCACAGCTGAGAGTCACTTTCATGGTTTTTACCGGTTTGATTTCACCGTTCACAACACCTACGGTGTCTTTCACGGTGCCAACGGCCAAAATACAAGCATCTGGTGGGTTGATGATGGCGGTGAATTCATCGATGCCAAACATGCCCAAGTTGCTAATGGTGAAGGTGTTGCCTGCCCAATCTTGTGGTTGAAGTTTCTTCTCTTTGGCTTTTTTGCCGTATTCTTTTACTTCGCTGCTGATTTGACTCAATGATTTGTTATCGGCGAAGCGTACTACGGGAACCAACAATCCATCTTCTACTGCCATGGCCACTCCGATGTGGATGTGGTGGTTGTAGCGAATTTTGGTGCCCAACCAGCTAGAGTTGATGTTTGGATTTTTGCGAAGTGCAGCGGCAGCGGCTTTGATGACCAAATCGTTCATGGAAATCTTCACATCGCTCACGGTGTTCATTTGCTCGCGGGCTTGTGTGGCTTTGTCCATGTTGATTTCCAAGGTAAGATAGAAGTGTGGCGCTGAAAACTTGCTTTCGCCCAATCTGCCGGCGATGGTTTTGCGCATTTGCGACACGTTTACTTCGTGGAAACTTTCAGTACCGGCGGCCATGGTGGTTGCAACAGGGGCTGCTGCGGTTGTGGTGGCAGGGGTAAAGGTTTCTATGTCTTTTTTCACGATTCTGCCGTTTTCGCCAGAACCATTGATATCATTTATGTTGATGCCTTTTTCCGCGGCCAATTTTTTGGCGAGGGGACTGGCTTTCAATCGATCGCCGTCTGCATGGGTTGTTGCGGGTTGAGCAATGGTAGCAGCGGGTGCTGCAGGTGCTTCAACTACTGGGGCAACAGGGGTTGTGGGTGCTGAAGTTTCAGCTACAGCCACGGGGGCTGCTGCGGATGCGGCAGGGGCTGAACCCAACAAGGATTTGAAATCCTCGCCTGGTGCACCTACTACAGCGATGATGCTATCTACCGGTGTGGTATCGCCTTCATTCAACGCCAAATGTAGGATGGTTCCTTTGGCGTAGACCTCCATGTCCATGGTGGCTTTGTCGGTTTCTACTTCTGCCAAAATATCTCCGCTTTTCACGGAATCACCTACTTTGTAGTTCCACTTAACGATGACACCTTCTGTCATGGTGTCACTCATTTTGGGTAATCTAACAACTTCTGCCATAATCGTATTGACTTGCAAACTTACAAGTTTTTTGTTTGATCAGGGTATTTTGGTGGGGGATTTTATGAATTCTTGTTGACTTTTTGGGCGATTTTGGTGTGCCAAAAGTACAATAAGTGTCAGTTTAACGCTTGTGTGCAGGTTGGGGTAGCTTGTATTTTGATTGCGTGGGATTTTTTTTGAGAATATTGTGGGTGGGATATCACATAACGGGGTGAATGGGTTAAATTTGCCCAACCCCTTATCTATCCATGAGTTCAGCATTTGTATACGAAGATTTTTTGCGGCATGTACTGGCCCACGGCGACCACAAATCGGATCGTACCGGAACGGGCACGGTGAGTGTGTTTGGCGGACAGTTGCGTTTTGATTTGCAACAAGGGTTTCCGTTAATCACCACCAAAAAGGTGCATTTGAAGAGCATCGTTTACGAATTGTTGTGGTTTTTGAGAGGGGAAACCAACACGGCTTATTTGAAGGAGCACGGGGTGAGCATTTGGGATGAATGGGCCGATGCAGACGGTAATTTGGGTCCGGTGTATGGCAAGCAATGGCGTTCATGGGAGGCCAAAGACGGCAGTGTCATCGACCAAATTTCGGAGGCATTATCGCTCATCAAAAACAGCCCTGACAGTCGGAGGATATTGGTGAATGCGTGGAATGTGGGCGAAATCAAGCAGATGGCATTGATGCCTTGCCATACCATGTTTCAGTTTTATGTGGCCAACGGAAAATTGAGCTGTCAGTTGTATCAACGCAGTGCAGATTTGTTCTTGGGTGTGCCATTCAACATCGCGAGTTATGCTTTATTGACTTTGATGATGGCGCAAGTATGTGGATTGCAGCCGGGTGATTTTGTGCATACGTTTGGCGATGCGCACATTTACAGCAATCACATGGATCAGGTTCAGTTGCAGTTGTCGCGCGAGCCCAGGCCCTATCCAACGATGAAATTGAATCCTGACGTGAAGGATTTGTTCGATTTCAAATTTGAAGATTTTACGTTGGAGGGATACGATCCCCACCCTGGAATCAAGGCACCGGTGGCCATTTAACCGGTTAATTCGTCGAACGGCGAGGGTAGTTCGGTGATATTCCTATTGCACATTCGTAAATTTGTAACTTTATGAATTGTCGATTATTAGATCATTTGTGTAGAATCGGGTGTTTGTTGATTGGATTGATTTCCACTGTGGTACAAGCGCAAACCCCATCTCAAAAGGCGAGTATCAGCGGTTATCTTCGGGAGAAGAGCAGCGGTGAGATGCTCGGAAACGTTGTGGTTGCAGCTGCCCCAAGCAATACCCGAACACTATCGAACAGTTATGGGTTCTTTTCAATTACATTGACGAAAGCACAGCCCCATTGGGTGTATTTCCGGTTTCCTGGCTTTTACACAGACAGTTTGTATTGGTCGGCCAAGCGGGATACGGCGGTTAACATCGAATTGGATGCCATTCAAACGGCGGAATCGGTGGGGACGGTTGAAATTCGGGCCAAAAAAACCACCATCGCAGACCGTGCCGACATGAGTAGGATTGATATTCCCGTTCAGCAGATCAAAGACATTCCGGCGTTGTTGGGAGAAAAAGATGTGATGAAGGTGATTCAATTGATGCCGGGTGTGCAAAAGGGCGGTGAAGGCCAATCGGGGATTTATGTTCGAGGTGGGGGCCCAGATCAGAATTTGATTGTTTTGGATGAGGCGATTGTTTACAATGCGAGTCATTTGTTTGGATTTTTCTCTCTGTTTAATGGCGATGCCTTGCGGAGTGTGGAATTGGTAAAGGGTGGTTTTCCATCGCGCTATGGCGGACGTTTATCGAGTGTGATCGATATGAACATGAAAGAAGGCAATAACAAGAAGTTTGCTGGGGAAGTGGGCATTGGGATTATCAGTTCAAGAGCGGTGTTTGAAGGTCCGATTGTGAAAGGCAAAAGTTCCTTCATGATATCGGGTAGAAGAACCTATTTGGATGCGTTGGTGCAGCCGTTGATCATGGCAACTACGGGTGGTGCGAATGCGGGTTATTATTTCTACGACATGAATGCCAAGGCCAATTACATTTTATCGGATCGGGATAAATTGTATGTATCGGGGTATTTTGGTAGGGACAAATTTTATCTAAACGACAAGACCAATCAAACGCAGTTTAAGACGAATTTTGGGTGGGGGAATCGCACGTTGACCACGCGTTGGAACCACCAATTTGATGCAAAAACCTTTGCCAATGCCGCGTTGATCTACAGTCATTATGATTTGAGCATCAAGTTGTTGCAAAAAGAGAACGATACCAGTCAGTTTGAGTTGGATTATAGCAGTACCATCAACGATTACGGGGTAAAATACGATGTAGATTACAGGCCCAATCCCAAGCATTTGATTCGTTCCGGATTTTCTGTGATCAATCATCAATTCAGTCCAAGCGCCATTGTATTAAAGGTGGGCAACGATTTCAATTTCAATCGGAAGATCCAAGTGATCAATACTTATGAGAGCGGTGTGTATGTGGAAGATCAGTGGCGGGAGGGTCGATGGAATTTGTATCCAGGTTTGAGGGTGAGTCATTACGTGGTAGACCAAAAGCAGGTTGTAAATCCTGAGCCACGGATGAGTGTTGCCTACAATATTCGGAAGGATTTGGCATTGAAGGGCAGTTATGCGTTGATGAATCAGTACATACATTTATTGAGTAGCACGGGGATTGGTTTGCCAACAGATTTGTGGGTGCCAGCCACGGCCAACGTGAAAGCGATGCAGAGTCAGCAATTTGCGGGTGGTGTAGCGAAGGATTTCAACAAGGGTTATTCATTGAGTGTTGAAGGGTATTACAAATCCATGAACAACGTGATTACTTATAAGGAGGGCGCTTCATTTTTATTGAACGACGATTTCTTTAATCCGGGTGTTTCGGTGAACGAAAAAGCTTGGGAGTCTCAGGTGACGAGCGGACAGGGATGGAGTTATGGCACTGAGGTGTTTTTGCAAAAGCAGGTGGGTAAATTGAGTGGTTGGATTGGGTATACGCTGAGTTGGACGCAATTGCAGTTTGATCAGGTGAATCAGGGCCAGAAATTTTACGCGAAGTATGATCGCAGGCACGACGCTTCTGTGGTGGCGATTTACCGGTTGAACAAATTGTTTACGGCTTCTGCTACTTGGGTATATGGAACGGGCAATGCCATCACGATGCCACAGGGTTATTTGCGAGGTTCTGGCCATTACATGGGTTCAATTCCTGAGGTTTGGGATCCAGCGAGTGGCTTTTTTAACAATGAAATCATTGATTACGGCAAGAGAAATAGCTTTAGAATGGAGGCCTATCACAGATTGGATGTGGGGTTCCAATTTAGAAAAGAAAAAGCCAGGGGCATTAAAACATGGGAATTGAGTTTTTACAATGCGTATAACCGATTCAATCCATTTTTTTACTACGGACAAATGAACGATCAGGGAACGGTTCGGACTTTGAGAAAGGCCACTTTGTTTCCCATGATTCCGTCTTTGAGTTGGACATTTAAATTTCGTTAATGATGAAGCATTTAATAAATAAAGGTATGCGTTTGGGGTGGATTTTGATCGTGTTTTTGGGATTCACGGGTTGCTATGATCAGGCGGCTGAGGTGGATTTGCCTACTTATAACAAACGAACAGTAATCACGAGTTATTTGTCGCCCAAGGATCAAAACATCACGGTAGAATTGACTTATACATTGCCTTATTTCGGCAAGCAGGTAGCGGATGTGCCTCGCGTGGGTGATGCGAAGGTGGTTGTTTCGGATATGACAGTGGGTAAATCCGTGCAGTTGCCTTTTGATTCATCGATCATGTTGTATCGGATTCGGGCGTTTGCGTTGCCCATTGTGAATGATCACGAGTACAGGATAGATGTTATCATGAAGGATGGCACTGTACATTGGTCAAAAACCAGAATTCCACCTGCCTTGAAGGAAGCGGATTTGAAGGTTGGAAAATTTGTTGTGGGCAAATTGGAAGCATCGAATTGGGGTGGGCAATCGGTGAGTGCGAGTTTGGAAATGATCGCGGAAAATACCCAAACAGGATTTTACTATTCGCCACAATTTGAAATGGTTTTGGAAGATGGGAATGGGGATTTTTATGGGAGTATGCTGTATTTTCCCAATGACGGTATCGAAGCGGGGAAAAGTGGCGATGCTTTGAGGTATTTGTTCAATGACCGCATTTACATCGATCAATTTTCTGGCGGATCAGCTGCTGTGGATCCTTTGATTTTGAAAGAGGTGGTGGGCACGTTTTGGGTCATGGATGAGGGTTACAAAGAGCGGTATATGAGGGAAATGCAGATATCGGACAATCCATTTGCTGAGCCCATTTTGATGTATTCGAATTGGAGCAATGGCGCCATTGGTGCTTTGGGTTCTTATGATTGGGTAGAAGCGGTTATTACTCCGTAACGGGGTGATGGGGTTTGCATGAGAGTCTATGCTCTTGCGTTGAATTCCACTTTTGTAGTCATGTGGATTCATTGATTTGCGATTGATTGTTGCCTTGGCGACTTTCGTAACACATGTTGGATGCATTTTTTACACCCATAGACGAAGCCATTTGGGCCCCTTTCAAGGAGCGTAAAGAGTTGGTGGGTGGCAAGTTGTTGGTCAATGGGAAGTCATTCCCGAAGTTGAAGAAGGCCAAATTGGTGGTGATTGGTGGCGGTGCGGATGCTGATTTTTTCCGTCGTGCATTTTACAAACTCTCTTGGCGATTTGGCGATTTGGTGATGGCAGATTTGGGTAATTTGGTAGAGGCTGCGGATGAAAAACAGAGGCAATTTGCCTTGAGCGAGGCGGTGGGTGAGTTGCTAGAAATGGGTTTAAAGGTGGTTGTGGTTGGAGGTCAGAGCAGTCAGATTTACGGTCATTACAAAGCCTACCGGCAGCATGAAACGCCTGTTGAAATTGTGCAGGTAACGCCAGGTATCGACATGGAGGAGGGTACGCCATTGCGCAGCATTTTGGTAGAGAAGCCAAGCAATTTGTTCAATATTGATTTTTTGGGAACCCAGTCGTATTACATCACTGAAAGCACGGCTGCTTTGTTGGAGAAGATGTATTTCGAAAATCATCGTTTGGGTGAGGTTCGGGATGCCATCGAAGAAACAGAGCCCATTTTACGCAGTGCTCATATGTTGCAGTTTGATATGAATGCCATTCGCAGGTGTGATGCTCCTGGTACAGAATTGGCATCGCCCAATGGATTGTATGCTGAGGAGGCGGCGCGGATTGCGCGGTATGCGGGGATTTCGAATCAGCTTTCTACGGCCTTGTTTTATGGATTAAAAGCGGGGGAAACGGATTCTAGTTCTTGGGATTTGATGGCTCAGATGGTGTGGTATTTTGTGGACGGATGCATCAGCAGGTACAACGATCACCCCACCCATGATTCTACGGATTTTTTGATTTATAGAAATCGATTGAGCAGCACAGGCCATGAAATTGTGTTTTACAAAAGCCGCAAGAGCAATCGTTGGTGGATGGAAATTCCGCATCCATACGATCAGAGAACTTTTTTCATCGGGTGTTCTTATAGAGATTATGAGGAAGTATGCGCTGATGAAATGCCAGATCGATGGTGGCGTGCCTATCAGCGGTTGATGTAATTGCATTGCGATATGAATCGCTGCGCGGGATGCGGTTAAGGGTATTTCTGGGGGCGATATTCAATAAATTATCGGGCAATTCTTAAACCAAATTCGATTTATTGTGTTCTACTCCAAGCAACTGAACTAAATTTGCACCCGTTATGACAGAAGGATTTTTTCCATTAACCATCAAAAAATTGGTCCGTGAAACAGCTGACGCCACCACAATATATTTTGAAGTCCCTGAGAATCTGAAAGATACGTTTTCGTATTCTGCAGGTCAATATCTTACTTTTGAGGTTGAAATCGCTGGAGAGAAGGTTCGTAGGTCATATTCGTTGTGTACTTACGCGGGTGTAGATGCGGATCCTGCGGTGACCGTTAAGCGTGTGGATGGCGGAAAAATGAGCAATTACCTGAATGCCGATTTGAAAGAGGGCGATGCGATGCAGGTAATGCCACCAATGGGTAAATTTACCGTGGTTCCCGACGCTTCTCGCGCTGCACACTATGTGTTGTTTGGTGGAGGTAGCGGTATCACGCCTGTTTTGGGTATCGCAAAAGCCGTTTTGGCAGATGAGCCCAACAGCAAAGTGACTTTGGTGTATGCCAATAGAAATCCAGATTCAGTAATTTTCAAACAGGTATTGACCGATATGGAAAAGGCCAGCAATGGTCGTTTCAAAGTACATCACAATTATGATTCAGCGCCTTTGACCTATTTCGGGTTGAAGGGTATGTTGACCGTCGATAAAGTTCAATCCATTGTGAAATCGAAAATTGGCGGATCATTTGATCAGTATCAGTACTTCATTTGCGGACCGGGTCCGATGATGGAGGTGATCAAAGACGGTTTGCGCAATTTGGGCATTTCGGGCGATCGTGTAAATACAGAATATTTTGCAGCACCTACCAGCAAGAATGCGGCCGATGAAAAGCCTTCACAAAGCACAGATTTCAATGGTGTTTCTGAGGTGACATTGACCGTTTACGGTAAAACTCACACCATCACTTGCGATCAGAATACCACCATTTTGAATGCGGCGATGAAGCAAGGCATTGATCCACCATACAGTTGCACCGTGGGCGTTTGTACCACATGTAGGGCAAAAGTAACCGTGGGTAAATTGCACATGTTGGAGCGTGAAGGATTGAGTGATGCAGAAATTGCAGAAGGCTATGTGCTGACCTGTCAGTCTGTGCCCCGCAGCTCTGAAATTACCTTAAAATACGAATAATGAACAATGGCCTTTGGCCATCATTCATCATCGGTTTCTATTACTCAAGAACAGTTTTTGTTACTTATGAATGGTTCCCGTTACTAATAAGCGGTTTACCTTATTCATCATCGGTTTCCATCGCTGGAGCCGCTTGGGTATACTTTCTAATTTTATTTAATACGGTAGAAAAATCTTCAGGTAATTCGCTGCTGAAGAACATCTTTTCGCCGGTGGTTGGGTGAATGAAACCCAATTCTCGGGCGTGCAATGCTTGACGTGGC
>CANHGC010000023.1 GCA_947460045.1 Bacteroidota bacterium
AACCTAAACCAAAAACAAAAGTGAAAAACAAGTACGTTGACCTTATCAACCAAACGTTTTACTTCCCTACGGAAGAATTCAAACTCGACAACAACGACAACTTGGAATTCCATGGAATACCCATGATGGACCTGATTGAACAGTACGGAACACCACTAAAATTTACCTATTTGCCCAAAATATCTGAAAACATTCAGAAGGCACGTACGTGGTTCAACGTAGCCATCGCCAAGGCAGATTACCAAGGCAAATACTACTATTGCTACTGCACCAAGAGCAATCACTTCTCTCACGTGATCGACGAAGTACTAAAGAACAATGTTCACATCGAGACATCCTCGGCCTTCGACATTAACATCCTTGAGAACCTTTTTGAGCAAGGAAAGATCAGCAAAGACAAGTTTGTTGTTTGCAACGGCTTCAAAAAAGAGAACTATATCGAGAACATTGCAAACCTCATCAACAGTGGATGGAGCAATGTAATTCCCGTAATGGACAACAGCAACGAGATCGATTTACTCACCAAATACACAGATAAACCTGTAACCGTTGGAATTAGAATCGCTGCAGAAGAAGAACCCAAGTTCGAATTCTACACATCCAGATTGGGCATCGGATACAAAGACTTGGTCAATTTTTATCGCACCAAAGTAAAGCGAAACAAAAATGTGAAGTTGAAAATGCTTCACTTTTTCATCAATACGGGCATTTACGACACCGCCTATTACTGGAATGAATTGCACAAGTGTTTGAAAGTGTATTGCGAATTGAAACAAGAGTGTCCCGACCTAGACACATTGAACATCGGCGGCGGATTCCCCATCAAAAACTCGCTCACTTTTGATTACGATTACGAATACATGGCCACAGAGATCGTGAGTCAGATCAAGCAAGTTTGCACCGAGAACAACATCCCCGAGCCAGACATCTTCACCGAATTTGGGTCGTTCACCGTGGGCGAATCAGGCGGAAACATCTATTCGGTGCTTGACCAAAAATCCCAAAACGACCGGGAGAAATGGAACATGATCGATTCAAGTTTCATGACCACCCTCCCCGATGCTTGGGCCATCAACAAGAAGTTCATCATGCTGCCCATCAACCGATGGAACGAGGAGCAAGAACGCGTATTGTTGGGAGGAATCACTTGCGATAGTGACGATTACTACAACTCCGAGCAACACGTCAACGCCATTTATTTGCCGAAATACGACCCAGCAGATCCTTTGTATTTGGGATTCTTCAACACAGGCGCCTATCAAGAAAGCATCGGTGGTTATGGCGGCATTCAGCACTGCTTAACGCCCGCACCCAAGCATGTTATCATTGATCGCGACGAAAACGGCGAGCATCACTTCAGGCTTTTTTCTAAAGAACAAAGCTACAAGAGCATGCTAAAAACGCTAGGGTACATGTAATCCCCGCGCAGCTGCAAATTCTTGATTAATCGGGCATCTGATCCCGCCAATTTACTGTATCTCACAGAATTGGATTCGAAGTTGAAAATCAACCCAAATCCAACGCCCAATTTTGCTGTTTTTTAATCAAAAAATTACACAATTAAACTACCCAAACACGAACAAAATCGTGAACTTTGTGTTGTAAATCTATTATTATGACTGAATCACATTATAACGACAATGCCGAAGGCGGCGCAAAGTGTCCCTTCAATCACGGCAACATGAAAAAAATGGCCGGTGGCGGTACCCAAAACCAAGATTGGTGGCCCAACCAGTTAAACTTAAACGTATTGCGTCAGCACAGCAACCTATCTAACCCATTGGGTGAGGATTTCAACTATGCCGAAGCATTTGCAAACGTTGATTATGATGCATTGAAGCAAGACATTATGGATGTAATGACTACTTCGCAAGATTGGTGGCCCGCAGATTACGGACATTATGGTCCTTTCTTCATCCGTATGGCATGGCACAGTGCAGGAACCTATCGTACCTCAGATGGTCGAGGTGGCGCCGGTGCTGGGATGCAGCGTTTCGCTCCATTGAATAGCTGGCCTGATAACACCAACCTCGATAAAGCGCGTTTGTTGTTGTGGCCCATCAAACAGAAATACGGTCAAGCCATTTCTTGGGCCGATTTGATGATTTTGGCAGGTAACTGCGCCTTGGAATCAATGGGTTTGAAAACCTTTGGTTTCGGTGGTGGTAGAGCCGATGTTTGGGAACCTGAAACTGTTTATTGGGGTTCTGAGCGCGAATGGTTGGCCGATAAGCGATACAAAGGCGATCGCGAATTGGAAAATCCGTTGGCGGCGGTTCAAATGGGATTGATTTATGTTAACCCTGAAGGCCCTAACGGCAACCCTGACCCCATCGCATCAGCACGCGACATTCGTGAGACCTTCAAGCGCATGGCGATGGACGATTACGAAACGGTGGCTTTGATCGCTGGTGGACATACTTTCGGCAAAACACACGGTGCAGCAGATCCTAGCAAGCACGTTGGACCAGAGCCTGCAGGGGCGGATATCGCTATGCAAGGCATGGGATGGAAAAACACTTTCGGAACAGGAAACGGTGGCGACACCATCACCAGTGGATTGGAAGGCGCTTGGACCACCACCCCAACCCAGTGGAGCAATAACTATTTTGAAAACTTGTTCGGCTACGAATGGGAATTGACCAAAAGCCCCGCTGGCGCCCAACAATGGAAGCCCAAAGGCGGAGCAGGTGAAGGCTTAGTGCCCGATGCACACGATGCCGCCAAGAAACACGCGCCTTTCATGTTGACTACCGATTTGGCGTTGCGTTTCGACCCTTCTTACGAGAAAGTTTCTCGTCATTTCTTGGAAAACCCTGAAGAATTTGCCGATGCATTTGCTCGCGCTTGGTTCAAATTAACACACCGCGATATGGGTCCAAGAAATCGCTACGTAGGCAAAGAAGTACCTGCCGAAGTATTGATCTGGCAAGACCCTATCCCCGCTAATACATATACAGCATTGGATGCTAGCGACATCGCCAAATTGAAGGGCGAAATCGCGGCTTCAGGATTAACCGTATCTCAGCTGGTTTCTACCGCTTGGGCTTCTGCTTCAACCTTCCGTGGATCCGACAAACGTGGCGGTGCCAATGGTGGCCGTGTTCGCTTGGCCCCACAGAAATATTGGAAAGTCAACAACCCTGCTCAGTTGAGTCAAGTGTTGGATGTATTGGAGAAAATCCAAACCGCTTTCAATGCCGCTCAATCTGCTGGCAAAGGCATTTCTATTGCAGATACCATCGTATTGGGTGGATGTGTAGGTGTTGAAATGGCAGCTAAAAACGCAGGTCACAACATTGAAGTGCCATTCACTGCAGGTCGTGGCGATGCTACTGAAAAAGAAACCGACGTGGATTCTTTCTCTGTATTGGAGCCCCATGCAGACGCATTCAGAAACTATAACAGTCACCACCGTTTGGGCAGTGCTGAAGAATTGATGATTGATCAAGCACAATTATTAAACCTTACAGCCCCAGAAATGGCGGTATTGTTGGGTGGTATGCGTGTATTGAACACCAACTTCGACCAATCAAACCATGGCGTTTTCACCAACCGTCCTGGCGCTTTGACCAACGATTTCTATGTAAACTTGATGGACATCAACACAACTTGGTCGGCCGTTTCTGACCACCAAGACGCTTTCGTTGGCAAACACCGCAAAACAGGCGAAACCATTTGGATGGGTACCCGCGTTGACTTGATCATGGGTTCAAACTCGGAGCTTCGCGCGATTGCCGAGGTGTATGGTTACCCCGCAGCTGAAATGAAATTTGTAACAGATTTCGTAGCAGCTTGGAACAAAGTAATGAATTTGGATCGTTTCGATCTCTAATCCAACGATAAACCTCCATTGAAACCGCAAACATGCATATGTTTGCGGTTTCTTTTTATACCCATGTCCCAAGACCCTTTACACGGCATTACCCTTGAGCGAATCGTTACCGAACTTCACGCGAAATTTGGCTGGCCCGAACTCGCAGATCGCATACGCATCAATTGTTTTTATGAAAACCCCAGTATAAAATCAAGTTTGAAATTTTTGCGCAAAACCCCTTGGGCTAGAAAGAAGGTGGAAGATTTATACTTCTATACCATCGCCAGAAAGGCAAACAAAACCAAGAAACCGTTGCAGATTGATAATGCTTCCAGCGATCTAATCGCAACTGACTTAAATTCTGCCCCTGAATAGGCACCATCTCTCATGGCTTTCTGGCAAAGAAAAAGACTCACTTCGTTCGTCATCATAGGAATGTTGACGAGCATGGTAGTTATTGGATTATGGGTTTGCCAGAAAAACTTCACTTCCTCCGCTGAGCCCCAAGCACAGATGAATTCGAGGCAAGATAATGAATCACTTGAAAGTCCATCTGAATGCCCACCGATGACTACCGCTGCTGAAGGCGGCGGCCCAGAAAAATGCAAGCTGCCCAATGAAGGTCTACAAAATACATGGATGATTTCGTTTAGCGCACAATTCGATGAAAACCAAGCCAAAGAATTCAACAAACAGAATTTCATTGGGTTGTTCTACGATTCTTCCAACACCACTTTTTACACCAAACGCATTGAGGAACCCGTTGTCCCCAGTGGCTACTTCGACAGCGAAGACGACCAACCCGTATATCATTGGCCCATTGATAAGAAGAAAGGCGAATCCTTATTGTTTGCTTTTTGCAATCCTCTCATCCAAAAAACCATTGGTCCACAAAAAGGCATCATTCATACTCCCACAATCATCGAACCCGGCAAATCACTCAAATTCAGCGCAAAAGAATTCAATTACCTCCTGCGAGCCACCGATCAAATTGCCGAAGTCACTGGCGCAAACCACCACAGCGACTATACCTTGGTTTTGCGTTCTCAAAACAAAACTGGCGGCCCTGTGAAAGAAGTACTTATTAGCTACATCCCTTGGTTCGATGATGGCGCAGTAACAATCCTGTTTATTGGAGATCTCGATGGTGATGGCTATCCCGACTTAATCATCGACAACGCTTATAAATACACAGAAACTGGGGAGTCAGGAGTTTTGTTCCTTTCTAAAAAATCAACCATCCACGGATTACCCCAACCCGTTTCATTTGAAATAAAGGGAAACAAAGTAGAATACACCGAAGGGCAATTTATTTTCTATGGGTGCTAATAAACACCCAACATCCAAATGTAATCTTACCATCAACAAGGCGGCCATTCAGCCGCCCGGTTGTATTTTTGCTGAGCAACCATACCCATTCAACGCAATGATTGAAACCGATCAATTTTACTGGAACAACCTTCCCTGCCGATGGATGGAAATTTCTAAACCAAATTCATAACCAATTATCCCATGCAAAAAATCGCTGACCTATATTTTGTTGACGGCTGTGGCCGTTGTTCCCTATATGCTACCCCCGCTTGCAAGGTCCATACCTGGGCCGAAGAACTCCAGCTCCTGCGTGGTATCATGCTCAACTCTGGACTCACCGAAACCATGAAATGGGGCTGTCCCTGCTATGTCAATCAAGACAATAAAAACATCGCCATGATGGTGGCTTTCAAAAACCATGCGAGCATCAGCTTTTTCAAAGGCATGCTCATGAAAGACCCACACAATTTGTTGCAAGTATCCGGAGAAAATGCACAAGCCGCAAAATTCCTTAGATTCACATCACCCCAACAAGTCATTGATCAGCAATCCATCATCGTTGAATACATCCAAGAAGCCATCAACATAGAATCAAGCGGTGCGAAAATCGAATTCAAACAAAAACACGAATTGGAATTTCCCCAAGAACTCATTCAAAAATTCAACGAAGATCCTTCCTTCCAAGAAGCTTTCATGCGACTTACACCGGGCCGTCAGCGTGGCTACAACCTTCATTTCACGGGCGCCAAACAATCTGCAACCCGAACTGCAAGAATTGAAAAATTCATTCCCAAAATCTTCAAAGGACTGGGATTTCACGATTGACCAGTGCCCTGAATAAACTTTGACCTTCAACCCACCTCGAGTCGCAATCTATTTCGCACGGCGCCTCTGCACCCCGTGGATCGCACCCAACCCCAATACCACAATGGCCGCATTGAGAATCAAACTCTCATACCCAATCACATAATCACCAAACCAAGGCCTTCCACTTGGATTCATTGAATACCAGAATTTCTCCAGCAGATTCAACTTGGCGATGTCTTTGCCTTCCATCCACACCCCGGCGGCATCACTCAACTTCAGGAAATACGTAACCAACGGCGCCAAAACACACCATACAACCACAGACCAACCTCTGGGAAACCATCGTGTATAAATCCCTACCGCGAACAAGGCAACCAACGGTCCATACGTATAGGTAGCCACCATCAACACCGTGTCAATCAGCGAGCTCTCGTTCAACCAATAAAACAGCAGGATACAAAAAAACAGGGCCACCGCAAACCCAAAATGCAACATTTGTCGCACCCGCTTCTTGCGTTTTTCATCATACCCAACCTTCGCATCGCCCAAGCCCAAGAAATCGTGATACACACTGGTCGTTAAGGTCGTTAACACACTATCGGCACTGCTAAACGTTGCAGCACTTAACCCCAACATAAAGGCAAACGGAACCAGCCAACTCACACCAAAGAGCGACAAATTCCCGCCCAATGCCAACATCGGAAAGATGCCATCTGTACTCGGCTTACCATTCAGCATGGGAATTTCCAAATGATACTTGCTCAAATAGGCATGCATCATTACCCCCAAACTCAAAAAGAACACATTCACGATCAGCACCACAATCCCGGTGGTTACCATATTCTTTTGGGCATCCCCAAGCGATTTACAACTCAAGTTCTTTTGCATCATGTTCTGATCAAGGCCCGTCATGGCGATACACATCGCGGCACCTCCCAAAAACTGCTTCCAGAAATTCACTTTGCTATTGGCATCCCAAACAAACACATCGCTCATTTCAGACAACATGATTCGATTCCAGGGCGATTCCCCCACCCCTTTTTGCCAAAAACTGATCCATTCCAACCCATCGGCCAGCGCCACAACGCAAATCAGCACACCGCCAATGAGAAATACACTTTGCAAAGCATCCGTTACCACCAGCGTCTTGATCCCGCCTTTCATGGTGTAGGCCAAGATCAATAGGATAATCACAATCACCGAAATAAAGAAGGGCACGCCCATCGGACCAAACAAATAGGTTTGAAGAATGGCCACAGTTAAAAACAACCTCGCCGCACTGCCCAACAAGCGGGAAAGCACGAAAAACGATGCGCCCACACGCTGATGTTCAACCCCCAAACGAGTCCCCAAATAAGTGTAAATGGACGTGAGATTTTCCTTGTAATACAATGGCAGAAGCACATACGCGATCACCAGATAGCCCGCCACATACCCAAACACCACCTGCATATAACTCCAATGGGCCACATTCACCGCACCTGGCACTGAAATAAACGACACCCCACTCATGCTATCGCTCAGCATCCCCAAGGCAACCATCCACCACAAACTCTGCTTATTCCCCACAAAATACCCATCTTCATTGGCTTTACGCCCAGTTACATAACCCACCGCCAACAGCATAAAGAAGTATAAGGCAAGGGCAATCAATATCAAGGTAGGACTCATGGAGCGATTTTCTTTTTGGGTAAATTCAACAACGCACGCAGCGATTCATCGTTGTATTGTTGTTCTGGCGCCTGATTCAACGGCAAATACATCAAGCTGTTGGTCTTGACTTCGAGCTTCCGAAAGGCATCGCCCGACAAACTGTAAATTCTACCCTCCGTGTCTTTGGCCGCAAAAAACGCAACCCGAGCGGGATCTAACATCAGAGCAAATTCCCTCGTCTGCAGCGACCCAATGCCTCCTTGTGATTCCACCGTAAACACCTGAACGCAATCTGGCTTTTTCAACCCCATCACCCACTGCGCCACATCAATGGGGGCCTGTCCTTGATCCGAAATGACCACATTCACATTCAGCACTGAATCTGCCGCTTGGGGCGATGCCCAGGCAAACCTACCCAAACTTCGAATTTTGAAGGAGTTCCTCACCATCCCTTTGGGCAAACCCGCACTCTCCAATGCCAAAGCCGACGTTTGAGCGTATTCTTTCTGCCACAACTGGGCCTGATACACATCAAAAGCATGGTTCTTTTGCGCCTTCAACGCCATCACCTGTCGAATCAACTTCTCAAATCGCACTTGCTCCTTGCTCGCTTTTTTTGGGTTCGATGCCCATCGATTCTTGGGTTGCAGCAATTCAATTTGCCAAAGTCCCTCCGCCGATCGAAGCATCAAATTCACCTGACTGCCTGCTTGATATATTTCAACATCCCAAAATTTATGCAAACGAAAGAAGTTATCCATCACCTCTTTTCGATCCCAGTTGGTCTTAAATGCCAATGGATAGTCGCGAAGGGGTTTCAATTCTGTATACAACATCTCTGTTTTATCGAACAGCACCATCTCAAAAACCCCCTTTTCGGTGGCTTCCTTTCCTTGATATTTCCTCACACCAATCACGCCTCTTCCGCGTCTCAACACAAATTGCTGATCATTTTGGGCTTTCTCACCCACCCGGCCCACGTAAAATTCAGAAAATTTCATCAGCGCCTGCTTGCTTTCGTCGGGATTCAACAAATAATTGTACCCTTGGGTATTGATCCTCTCTTGCAAGCCCGTCATATTCACTGAAGTCTGAATCACCGCGGTTTTTCTGCCCGAATAAAACTGATAAAAATCGATGGCTGCCTTGTTTTCATCGGGAAAATCATAATCGTAATCGTAGTAATTGCGCCACTTCCGTTGTTTGGCATCCCAAGCATAAAATCGTGAATTGTAATCTGGGGCGCCTGCAAACCTCACCTCTATAAAATATCCATCTTTCACCTTCAACATCTCCCTACCAGAAAACGCCTCAATGTCGATCACCAATGGCGCCGATAAATTATACTTCTTACCACCGCTGTCTAACAACAATACTGGCGCATAGGCCATTTGGCGATGAACATCGTTCATGACTTTCACTCTCAACTTATACTCACCCAACCAGTCTCGGCCATCTTGAGCAACCAATCCGCCCTTGGGAACCATTACCACAACAGAACCATCCACTGCATACAATCGATCCTCATTGTTGTTCCCCACAAACTCATACCAACCATCGGTGAAATCGGCAAGCAATGGCTGAGAGATGGGCTTAGGGAATTGCGACTTCCCTTGTAACGGATTCAACGGGATAGAAACCGCAAAATCATTGTATTTCTGTTCTGAGGGATCCGCCAAATCCACCTGATCCGCAGAAGCCACCACCGGAAAATAATCGCTCAGAAATTTTTGCTCCGACGCCAAAAGCACCGGATCAGAGGTCATATAATGCAAAGAAATGGGGTGAATCTCACTCACCTCCTCCGAGGCACCATTTCTCTTGGTCAATACCCGTTTCTTTTCATAGAAGCCTACTTGAATCGACATATCGCCCAACATCGTTACGTCCTTTTCCATCACCCAAGAAGCATTGTCGATCAGATTCAACCGACGCAACTTTGACAACGACTTCGCCGCAACGGGCAAATGATACAAGCGATCGAGTGATATCCCAAGCTCTTCCACATTGGGCAAGTTTGAGACCACTGCGTCTAAGGCCAATGCCGCTTCCTTTTGATTGAATGGCGCAATCAAACCAATCCGCTTGCACGAACGCCAATCATTGAAAAAACTATAATCATCTGGCACCGTTTGGAACACCAATGTCACCCCAGGAATTCTCGACCAATTCTTATTCAATAACAACGCATTTTCTTTGCCATCAGGCACATACAGCACCAAACTGTGCAGCCATTCCAATTGCGACAGATCCTCATCAGACAAAATGCCTTGGTATTTTTGTAGCACGGCCTCATCCAAATTATCGAGTCTACCCAATACGGCTGCCACTTTGGCGATGTCCACATCCGCCGCGATGCGAATTCGCAAGGTTTGTGCAAAAGCAGAGAGATGAGTAGAGATGTAATCCAAATCGGCCGGCGTGGTCACTTCAACATATAGCGAATACCCTGGAATTGCGGCTTTGGGTTTCACATAAGATGTTTGGGCGTGAATGGCCGAAGTAAACACCATGTAAAGCACCAATGCCATCATGCGCAGCCGGGTTGCATGTATAAAAGCAAAGAATTTTGCTCTTCCCAAGTGTTGATTCGGCGTCATTGACTGCCTTGCGTTTAAGAATCCTTTGTTTAAAACCACTTACCAAAAAGTCCACCCATTTTTCCCAAAATCCCCAAATCGATGCCCAAAAATTGCATCACACCTTGGGGAGTGGCCGAATGTCCTCCCTCTTCAAATTTGGCCTTCAATCCCCCTAAAACAAAACCCAAGATATGCACAGCCAGATTCTTTTTCCGATCCAATTCCCAATCCAAGCCATAATAGGCCGCTGCGCATTGGGTAATCAAGGCTTGGTAATACTCACTATTTTGCAAGGCCTCGGCACCGCCCGACATCAATGTTTGCAGTTCTTTGATCTTACCTGTCATCATCAACGACTGCATGTATTGCATCGATGATTGTACAGTCAAGTCTACATAAACTTCTGATTGTGATTCAGTCAGTCCGAGCCCCGCGCCATGTTGGCCGTGAAAATGGCCTTTAAACTCATTGATATATTCTTGAATCTTCATATTGCAGTCAATGGCCACGAACGCAGCCCACTCAATTTATGGGTCAATTCACCTGAAATGGCATTCACAATACCTTGCGATGTGAGTTGATCGATGCGAACTTTCCCATAGGCGTGAATGATCCGATCATCGTTTAACAAAATCCCAACATGCACCACTTTGCCTTCAGCGTTGGAAAAATAGGCCAACATGCCAGGCTTGCGTTGCTCCCACAAAAAAGACTCACCCACGGCAGCTTGTTGATGGGCGTCGCGGGGCATAGTCAAATCCATCACAATACCCACGGCTTGCACCAATCCACTGCAATCGACGCC
>CANHGC010000024.1 GCA_947460045.1 Bacteroidota bacterium
GTATCGAGGAGAACGGGTGGTTCGCCCAATTTCTTTCTCAGTGTGCGTCGCCAGGCGATGGAATCGGAGAGTTCGGGGTGGTTTTCGTTGGTTCCGAGGGTATAGGCCCAAAGGAAAACCGGCAATCTGTTGAACAGGACGCGTTTGTTTGGTCTGTGCAGGATTTGGGCATTGAGATCGGTGCCCACGGCCGATTTTTTGGGCAGTGAAATGGCGTTCTTTTTGAGGAGGTATTTTCCATCTGGAATGCTTTTTTTCACGCCACAGGCATTGAAAGTGAGCACGAGCAAAAGGGCGGGTAGGTAGTTCCGCAGAAAACTGTGATATTTGCCCTTGTTATATGCCATCCATTGCTCAAATCAAGCACATCGCATCGTTGCGCATGCCGAAGTTTAGGCAAAAATATGGCCAATTTGTGGTGGAGGGCCGAAAAGCGGTGGAGGAAGTATTCCACAGCGGTTGGTTGTTGGAGGGGATTTGGGCCACGGAGTCTTTTTTGGAACGATTTGCCCCGCCGTATCCTTGTGATTTGATGACGGAGGAGGAGAACAAGAAATGTACATCTTTTGATACGCCACCGGGGGTGATGGCTTTGGTGAATATGCCCAAGTCTATGGGTTTGAATTTGGATGTTCCCTTTGTGTTGGCCTTGGATGGCATTAGCGATCCGGGCAATATGGGTACCATCATTCGATTGGCGGATTGGTTTGGTTTGAAGCAAATTGTAGCATCTGAGGATTGCGTGGATGCGTTCAATCCCAAGTGTTTGGCTGCTACCATGGGTTCGTTTTTGCGTGTGGAGGTGGTGTATACTAAATTGGCCTTGGCGGCAGAGGGCAGGGTGGTTTACGGTGCGTTTTTGGAAGGTGAAAGTGTGCATGGCATCGCATTGGAAGGAAAAAATATGCTGTTGATCGGTTCAGAGTCGCATGGGATTCGACCAGAAGCTGCGGCGCTAGTGACCAAGCCCATTACGATTCCCGGTAAGGGAGGGGCTGAATCGCTGAATGCGGGCATTGCAACGGCGATTTTGCTCGATAATATGCTGCGCTAAAGCGGTGATGGGGCCGTGATGAAGCGGTGATGGGGCGATGGTTTTCGGGGCCCAATTTGGTTGAAAATTCGTATATTTGTATTTGGGCCAAAATGGTCCACCTAGCATGGGCAGTGGCATAAGGAAAAAACTCAACGAATTCATTTTCATGTACTACCGACAGCAATTGGTTCGGGGGGTGATGGCGTGGTTTGCATTGGGTTTGGGGATGTTTGGTGGGGGCTTTTTGATTGAGCATTTTTATTGGTTGGGAGCAGGCGCAAGGGCGATGATGTTTTGGGGTTTGTGGGTTGTGTGGTTCTTGGCGATGGTTTTTTGGGTGGCTCGTCCGTGGTTGAAATTGCGCGGTGTGGGAAAGGTGTTGGGGTATGCCGAGGCTGCGATATGGATTGGTGATTATTTTCCGGAGGTGTCTGATAAGTTGTTGAATTTGTTGCAATTGGAGGATATGTTGGGTGTGCAGGGTGGCAATGAGTGGTTGATGGAAGGCATTGAGCAAAAGACTTTGGCGTTGCGCGATGTGCCATTTTTGCAAGCGTTGGATTGGGGTAGGCATCGCAAGTGGGTGCTGCGATTTGGTGTTTTGTTGCTTTTGTTGTTGGGGATTGGTACTTATGAATCCACGGAAATTTTACAGGGCGCCACGCGGGTTTTTCAATACAACAAAGAGTTTGAGCGGAAAGCGCCGTTTACTATTCGGGTTTTGAGCGGGGCGATGGTGGTGGAAGAGGGTGCATCGTACAGATTTAAGGTGGCAGTGGAAGGCGGACTTTTGCCAGATCAGTTGGAATTGGGAAGAGGCGATCAATGGCTGCGGATGCGGAAATTGGGCAAGGGGTTGTTTGAATATGTTTTCGAGGGAGTTGTTAAGGATGAAGAGTTCGGCGTTAGGGCAATGGAATATGGTTTGGGGGAGTATGGTTTGCAGGTGCTGAAACAGCCGCATTGGTTGAGTGTGGGGTTGTATGCGGATTATCCGGAGTATACGGGTGTGCAAGATGGCGAGTATTTGCAGGTGGAAGGCGTGTCGGTGCCAGAAGGCACTCGTTTGGAATACAGATTGAAGGGTGAGCAGTTGAAGGGTTGGTATGTGGGTAGGAGCATACAGGCTTTGCGCGGTGGTGTGGGGCAATGGATTGATGGGAAAGGTGATGGCGGGGCTTCGGTTTACAAGCATGTGGCCATGGGGAATCAGCGATTGTTGTTTGCCATGAAGGGGCCTCAGGGGCTGTCGATGGATACTTTCACCAGTGCCATCGAAGTGCAGAAAGATGAATTTCCTAGTATCCAAATGGATGTTGTACAGGATACGGTGCAATTGGAAACCTGGTATTTTTCGGGTGTTGCCAGCGATGATTATTCGGTGTTGGATGTGCAATTTTTGTATCACATTCAGGGTAGGGATGGCGCTTGGCAAAAAGTTCGATTGTTTCAGGGCGATGCGCAGCAGGTGGCGGTGACCCATGCCTTGGACTTGGCGATGATGGGATTGAAAGCGGGTGAGGTGTTGGAGTATCAGTTTGCGGCCAAAGACAACGACGGGATTCGGGGTGGTAAAACACTGCGCACGCCCATCAAAACGTTGGAGCGAATGGATCTAAAGCGGGTTTATGAGCAATTGGAGAAACAGGAATCGAGCATCGGTAAGGGAATGAATAAAACGGCCAAGTCGTTGAAGGAATTGCAAAAAGAATCTCAGAAGTTGCAAGAATCGCTACAACAAAATCAGAGTGGCTGGGACCAAGAGAATAAAGTGAAAAGCTGGCTCAATCAGCAGCAGAAAATGGTTGAATCGTTGAAGCAATTGGAGAAAAAGCAGGAGAAGGTGAATCAGCAGAAAAAATCGCTTCAGCCCGTATCGGAGGAATTGCAAAAGAAGAAAGAGGCTTTGAATCAGCGGATGAAGGAGCTGACCAATCCTGAGATGCAGAAACTGATTGATGAGATCAATCGACTGATGGAGCAAAAAGCCAACAAAGAGGCGATTCAGGAGAAGGTGCAAAAATTGAATGAGATGAGTCAGGAAACCTCCAAGGAATTGGAGAAGTTGATGGAGCAATTGAAGCAATTGGAACTAGAAGAAGCCTTGGATCAAGAGTTGGAAAAGATGCAGGAATGGATAGATCGCGAGGAGGCATTGGCCAAAGAAACGGAATCGGAAAAAGGAAAAGAGGCATCTGAAGCGCTCAAGGAAAAACAGGCCGAACAAAATCGCGCCTTGCAAGAAATTGATCAGGGGATGCAGGAAATCCAGGAGAAAAATCAATCCATGGAAAAACCCATGGACCTGAAAACTGGGGAGCAGGAGCGCAAAGAAGCGGGTGAAGAATCACAGAAAGCATCGCAAGATTTGCAAAACAACAAGAAGTCGGCGGCCACCGAAAAAATGAAAAAATCTGCGCAAAAAATGAAGGAGGTGATGAAGAAATTGCAGGAGGGCTTTGAGCAGGAGCAGAAAAAACGAATGGCCGAGGATTATCAGGCGTTGAGGGCGTTGTTGGAGAATTTGATTGATGCGTCTACCCGACAGGAAGCGATTTTTACGGAGTTGAAAAAGTTGAGTCCCGACAATCCCAAGCAGGTGGCGTTGAATCGGGAGCAGATGCGGTTGAAGGAGTCTTTGTTGTTTATCGAAGACAGTTTGATGGCCTTGGCGAAACGCCAAACGATGATCAGCAATTTTGTGACCAAGGAAATGGGCCGGGTGAATGTGCAAATGGCGTTTTCATTGGAAAAGATGAAGGTTCGCAATCCGCGGTCTGCTGCGCAGCACCAGCAGTTTGTGATGACGGGTTTGAACAATTTGGCCGAAATGCTGATGGAGAGTTTGCAAAATATGCAACAGCAAATGTCGAGCGATCAGAAAAAGGAGGGGGATAAGAGTTGCGACAATCCCAACAAATCGGGGCAAGGCAAACAGGGCAAGCCCAAGCCGGGGAGTAAGTTGAGTGAGTCTCAAAAAGCGTTGGGTGAGCAGTTGCAAAAAATGCAACAACAGCGTCAGGGCAAACCCGGTGAAAATGGGAAGCCCCAGGGTGGCAGTCCGCAGAAGCCCGGGGAGAGTGGGGAGCCATCGCAGCGAGAATTGAATGAGGATTTGGCCAAAATGGCGTTGATGCAGGAGGCGTTGCGCAGGCAGGTGGAGGCGCTTCGCAAGGAATTGGGACAAGAGGGGAAACAGGGGATGTCGAATGCGTTGCAAGAGGTAGAGAAAATGATGGAGCAGCAGGAAAAGGATTTGGTGAATGGGAAGGTTACGCCGCAATCGTTGGAGAGGCAGAAGCAGATTATGACGCGTTTGTTGGAGCATGAGCGTGCGGATCGGAAGCAGGAGCAGGAAGACCGACGTGAATCGAACAATGCCAGCGGATACACACCGCAGGTGCCACCGGAATTGGAAGCGGCGGCGCGGAAAAAGGCCAGTGAGCGAGAGGCGTTGCGTTTGGTTCAGCCGGCGTTTAAACCCTATTACAAACAAAGCGTGCAGAAATACCTTCAGATTTATTCGCGCTAAAAGTATCTTTGCAGTCCCATGTCGAAAATTACCATTACCGCAGCATTGCCCTACGCAAACGGGCCAGTACATATAGGGCATTTGGCCGGAGTGTATATTCCTGCAGATATTCATGCCCGAGTTCAGCGTTTGCGGGGTGAGGAGGTGTTGTTCATTTGTGGTAGCGACGAGCACGGGGTGCCGATTACTTTGAGGGCGAGAAAAGAGGGTGTGACATCGCAAGATGTGGTGGATCGATACCATAAGATCATTGGGGATTCATTCAAGGATTTGGGGATTTCGTTTGATATTTATTCACGCACTTCGAATGCTACGCACAAGGAATTGTCGCAGGCGTTTTTTAAGAATTTATACGATAAAGGGGCTTTCAGAGAGATTCGTTCTGAGCAATATTTTGATGAGCAGGCGGGTCAGTTTTTGGCCGATCGATACATCGTGGGTACATGTCCTTCTTGCAAGAACGAGGGTGCTTACGGCGATCAGTGTGAAAAATGTGGCTCTACTTTGAGTCCAACCGAGCTGTTGAATCCCAAATCGGCGTTGAGTGGCACCGTTCCGGTGATGAAGGAGACCATCAACTGGTATTTGCCTTTGGATGAGATTCAGGAATCGTTTTTGAATGACTGGATTGGTGGCAAAGGGGATTGGAAGAGCAATGTGTTGGGCCAATGTAAAAGTTGGTTGAATGAGGGGCTGAGGCCACGTGCGATGACCCGTGATTTGGAGTGGGGCGTGCCGGTGCCTTTGGAAGGTGCGGATGGTAAGGTGTTGTACGTATGGTTTGAGGCGCCCATTGGATATATTTCGGCCACCAAGGAATTGAGGCCCGATGATTGGGAGCAGTGGTGGACCGGCGATACGCGCTTGGTGCATTTCATTGGTAAAGACAATATTGTTTTCCATTGTATCATATTCCCAGCGATGTTGCATTTGCGGGGCGATGGCTATGTGTTGCCGGAGCAGGTGCCTGCCAATGAGTTTTTGAATTTGGAAGGACAGAAAATATCGACCAGTAGAAATTGGGCGGTGTGGTTGAATGAATATTTGGAGGAGATGCCAAACCGGAAGGATGAATTGCGTTATGTGTTAACGTCGATTGCGCCTGAAACCAAGGACAGTGAGTTTACTTGGAAGGATTATCAAACGCGGGTGAATTCGGAGTTGGTGGGGATTATGGGCAATTTCGCCAATCGTGTGTTGGTGTTGATGCACAAATACTACGGGGGGGTGATGCCTTCGGTGGGTGTAGTTCAAGAAAAATATCGGTTGTTCGATCGTGGCGATGTGGTTGGAGGGAAGCATCCGATGGTGGATGACTATATCAAGCCGGTGGTGAATTTGTTGGGAAATTATCAGTTTCGGGATGCCCAATTTAAGATGATGGAATTGGCGCGTTTGGGCAATAAATATTTGGCTGAGCACGAACCCTGGAAATTGGTAAAAACAGATGCGGACGCCACTGCGCAGGTGTTGAGTGAGGCGGTACAAGTGTTGTTCAATATGGCGATGTTGATGGAGCCGTTTATGCCGGAAGCCAGCGGTAGGTTGTTGGGTCAATTAAAGGCAAATCCCGATGCCCATGCGAGGAAGGATTTTTGGATGGCTGGTGAGGGCAGTGAAGGTGTTTGGTTTGAGTTGGCGGTTGGACATGAATTGGGTGAGGGAGGATTGTTGTTCCAGAAGATTGAGGACGATGTGATTGATGCGCAAATTGCGAAATTACAAGCTGCCGGTGCTGCCAATGCGGCGGTTTTGGCGGAAGCTGCATCGAAAAGTAATCAATCTGGCGGTGAAAACGATAAAAATACGGTTGCGGCGATGGAGGTTGCGGCTGAAATCAAGCCGGAAGTGACTTACGATGATTTTGCGAAACTCGATTTGCGGGTGGCTAACGTTGTGGCTTGCGAGAAGGTGGAGAAGGCCGATAAGTTGTTGAAGCTCACATTGGAGGTAGGCGAGGAAACCCGCACGGTTGTTTCTGGTATTGCCTTGCATTTTTCACCCGAGGAAGTGGTGGGTAAGCAGGTGTTGTTGCTGGCCAACTTGGCACCCCGAAAAATGAGGGGGATTGAAAGTCAGGGCATGATATTGATGGCCGAGGATGCCGATGGGAAGTTGGTGTTTATGAGTCCTTCCAACGCGGTTGCTTCGGGCAGCGGTGTTTCTTGATGAATGTCTTGATGGTGTAGCGATTTGGCTTTGATGGCCAATTTCATGAATTGCGATACAATTTCTTGATTCGAAACGAACGCGATTTTTGGGAAATGCTGTGATGCTTGCTTGGTGAAATACCGGTCTACCTGTGCCCCGAAATGGATGTCGATGTCGTGCAGTACCAAAGCCCCAAATTTCTTGAGTGCTTCAGCGTTGCAATGCTGTTCATATTGACCTTTGATGGGGATGGAAATGATTTTTTTTCCAAGGTACATCGCCTCGGCGGGTGTTTCGAAACCACCACCGGTAATTACGCCCATAGAATGAGCCATTGAGTGAGAAAATGACTCTTTGCCCAGCGGGAACAGTTCGCAATTTTTGATTTGTTTTTTGGCGGATACTTCAGCGCTGAAGATGTGGAATTTCAGGTGGGTTAAGCTTTGCAGTTGTTGTATGATTTCGGAAATTTTGTATTGCGCCAAATACACGGTGATGTGCCCTTGGTTGGATGGGATGGTTCTGCGAACGGCTTCTCCAATCACGGGCGGTAAGATGTTGGGGTGGTAGGATTCGAAATGTAGGCCCACGTGAAAATTGGCGGGGGTGAAACGTTTGAGTACCCATTCGCCGATGCGATTCAAGTTGGCTGGACGAGGGGTTTCGTGATATTGAAAGCTGGCTTGATGTCCAAATTGTACGCTAAATGCACCGCGGATTTTGCAGGCCATGGCGGTCACGAAATCAAAATCGTTGATGATTAGGTCGTAGTCGTGCACTGGCAGCCGTTTGATATCGGACCAAATCCGCAACGGATTGAATTGGGTGATCATTTTGGAGTAGTTGATTCCACCGCCTGATTGATAGAATAGGCTCAATCCTTTGCTTCTGAATTTTACGGGTAGGCTCACGGGTAGGTGGGCGTTGTTGCCACTGAGCATTACATCCACGGTTCCATATTTTTCGAGTAGCGGGATGATTTCAGCGGCTCTGCTGATGTGTCCGTTCCCGGTGGCTTGAACTGCGTATAATATTTTCATATCGTAGGCGGTTATAGTTTCAGGGCGGCTGATCCGATGATGGCTGCAATGTGTTCGCCAATGACATCGGGCAGCATAGGTTTTTTTAACAACTTCAATTCTTCAATTTCGGATTGGGCTTTGGGCTCCTTTTTGTGCGTGATTGGGTGCTGATAGATGTTCCACTCTTGTTGGTTGTATTCAAGTGCGGTGAGGTTTTCTATCCAGTCGCCGGAGTTTAGGTAAAGGACTTCGCCTTTTTCGGTACGAACAATCCTTTTTTGGGGCTGGTGGATGTGGCCGCAAATCACGGTGTGGTAATTGGATTCGATGGCCAATTCAGCGGCGGTGTTTTCGAAGTTGTTGATCCATGAAACCGCTTTCTTCACACTCTCTTTTACCCGTTTGCTGAGGCTCATGCGCTCTTTGCCAAAAAATTGAAGCAGTTGGTTGATGCGATGGTTTAGCCAAATGAGGAGGTCGTAGCCTTTGCCACCCAGTTGGGCAAGAAAACGGGCCGAACCTTTGGTGGTGGCATCAAAAACATCGCCATGAAAAATCCAAACTCGCTTGCCATCGAGTTGAAGGACCAGTTTGTCATCCAGGAGGATGTTTCCGAGCTGAGTGCCTGAGTATCTGCGAAGCGCTTCGTCGTGGTTTCCAGTGATGTAATATACTTGCGTTCCTTGTGTGCTGAGTTTTAAAATCTCGCGAACAACTTGCATGTGTTGCGGTGGGAAAAAGGATTTCCGAAACTGCCAAATGTCGATGATATCGCCATTCAAGACCAATATTTCTGGCTCAATGGATTTAAGGTATTGGGTAATTTCTTCTGCGTGACAGCCGAAAGTTCCCAGGTGTAAGTCGCTTAGAACACAAACTTGAACTTTTCTTTTGGATGGTATCATGGAAGCCTCAAAATACCATTTGGTATGTTGGTGCAATGCAATGAGATGGTGGTGTTTGTGTTGTTTTGGTGTTACGGGATGGTTGGCAAGGTTAAGGCATTGTTTATAATTTCAGTAACCTTGATAAAACATATCCTTATTGAATTGGTAATACTCGGGCTTTGGTTGGGGAGGCATCTTTGTATTAGGGTATATTATACACTGGATGGTAAAGAAGTTATTGATTAACAGGGATATAAGTTGGCTGTCGTTCAACGGTAGGGTGTTGCAAGAGGCTGCGGATGAGCAAAATCACATTTACGATCGTTTGCGATTTTTGGGGATTTTTTCCAACAATTTGGATGAATTTTTCCGTGTGAGGGTGGCTACCCTCAACCGAATGATCAAGGTTGCGAACAGCAAGGCAAAAATGCATTTGGAGCAACATCCCGATAAGATTTTGGGACAGATTATGTCGATTGTACTCACCCAGCAATCGCAATTTGAGAAAATATATCGTGAGTTGGTGGTTGAGATGGAGTCGCGTAAGATCTATTTCAAAACCGATAAGCAATTGAATAAGGTTCAGCGAGAATTCGTTGAGAATTTTTTTGAGGAGAAGTTGCACACGCGCATTGTGCCGTTGATGATTGAGTCGATCCCTTCGATGCCACTTTTGAGGGATCGCAGTGTGTATTTGGCTTGTGTTTTGGGCCATACGCAATCGGCGATGATGCATCGATACGCGTTAATCGAAATACCTGT
Source organism: Bacteroidota bacterium (assembly GCA_947460045.1). Classification (GTDB taxonomy): domain Bacteria; phylum Bacteroidota; class Bacteroidia; order NS11-12g; family UBA955; genus UBA955. Next base: position 9,391 of record CANHGC010000024.1, read on the forward strand.
GGGTGATTTGCCTCGTGTGGTGGTATTGCCATCGGCCAAGGGTACCCAGGATTTGATATTGCTGGAAGACATCGTGCGATACAATTTGCCGTATTTGTTTGCGCCTTTTGGGTTCGATAAATTCATGGGGCATTTGATCAAGGTAACTCGCGATGCCGAATTGGATTTGGACAGTGATTTCCATTCCAATTTGATTGATGATTTGGAGAAAGGTTTGAAGAATCGGAAGAAGGGGAAAGCCACTCGATTTGTGTACGACAAAAATATCGATCCCAATTTGTTGGATTTCATGATGCGACGGTTGGGGTTGAACAAGAAGGACCACATGGTGCCGGGCGGCAGGATTCACAATTTCAAAGATTTCATGGACTTTCCGAAGCAGGTTTTCAACGACTTGGTTTCAAGGCCAAAGCCCTTTGTGCATCCCTTGTTGGTTCAGCCTTGTAGGATCATGGATGTGGTTGCCAAACGCGATGTGATGTTGCATTTTCCTTATCATTCTTTCGATAGCGTGATTGATTTGTTCAGGGAGGCGGCGATTGATCCGGCGGTGTTGAGTATTCGGGTGACCTTGTATCGCCTCGCGAAGGATTCAAGAATCATTAATGCTTTGATCAACGCGGTTCGAAATGGAAAGAGCGTGTCTGTGGTGATTGAGTTGAAGGCGAGATTCGATGAAGAGGCCAATTTGTATTGGAAGCGCAGGTTGGAGGAAGAGGGTGTTCGGGTATACATTGGGGTGCCGGAGATGAAAATTCACGCAAAAATTTGTGTGATCAAAAGAAGGGAATTCAATAGAACCACCCAATTTGGATTCGTGAGTACCGGGAATTTGAATGAGAGTACGGCTAGGGTATATGCGGATCATTGTTTGTTGACATCGAACAGACAGATCATGGCGGATATCAATCGTGTGTTTGATTGTTTGGAAAAGCCCGTGCCCAGTTTGTTGGCCTTGAAATCGTGCAAAGTACTGATCCCAGCGCCGGTGAACATGCGCAAATATTTTGGGACTTTGATTCAGAAACAGGTGGCATTGGCGAGGAAGAAAAAACCGGCGTCTTTGGTCATCAAATTGAACAGTTTGTCTGATGAAATTTTGATTGAAGAACTCTATGCAGCGGCCAAGGCGGGTGTTGGAACGAGCTTCGTGATTCGAGGGATATTTTGTCCGGTCATGGACCAAAAAGCATTCAAGAAGAAGCCACAGGCCATCTCTATTGTGGATCAATTTTTGGAGCATGCGAGGGTCTTTATTTTTGGATTGGGGGATCAGCAGCAAGTGTTTATATCGTCGGCCGACTGGATGGTGAGAAATCTCGATCACAGGGTGGAGGTTGCTTGTCCGATCATGGACCCAAAGATCAGGGAAGAATTATCACATATTATGAACATACAGTTGAGGGAGAATGTA
>CANHGC010000025.1 GCA_947460045.1 Bacteroidota bacterium
CTTGATACAACTGCACCTTTCCCAACATCGCCAACGCAGCACCCTTGCTGATTCTGCCCTTCTCAGCCACCGTCCAATCCAATTTTGAAATGGCATAGTTCAGGTCCGATTCAATCTGCTTGTAAACATCCGCCTTTGGCGCACGATCCACCGTGGTCACCTCATCAGCACCCAAACGCTTGTCTACCACCAACGGCACATCGCCAAAAAACTTCACCAACTCAAAGTAGTAAAACGCACGCAAGAACGAAGCCTGCGCCAAAATACCCTCCTTGCCTGGAAAATCAATCTTGTTCTTGTTCTCCATGATGAAATTTACACGCGTAATACCCGCATAATTCCAACGAAAAACATTCCTCAACTCCTGGTTCACAGCACCATGACTCATGTCGTCCAATTCATGCAAACCCTTGGTATCCGTTACGCTCTCCCCACCCGCAATGGTGTTGTCTGAGGCGATTTCACCGATCCAAACCGACATAAACGAACCCTGCATCAAATCATAAGCACCCGTTAAAGCACGCTGATAATCAACCGGAGTATTGAAAAAATTGTCTGCATCCTGAGTATACGCTGGATCAACATCCAAAAACTTCTTGCAGCTATACGTTGGCAACAACAGAAGCCCGCAAACAAACGTAATTAAAATTGTCTTTTTCATCATTAAAAGCGAATTGAGAAGCCCAACATAATGGTTCTGGCCTGAGGGTAAAAACCGTTGTCGATACCCGCACCCAAAGCACCACCCACCGAACCCAAATCAGGGTCGTAACCCATGTATTTGGTTAGGGTGTAAATATTATTGGCCGACAGATAAATCCGTAAACCAGTCATTTTCAATTTTTGCAATTGCTTGCCACGCAAAGTGTAACCCACCTGCAAGTTCCGCAACCTCAAGAATGAACCATCTTCTACATAGTAATCAGAAAACACGTTGTTCCTATTGAGCGATGTGGTTAAACGAGGATTTTCATTCGTGCTGTTCGGGCCAGTCCATCGATTGATGGTGTACGACAATTGATTCGCATATGGCTGTTGACGCTCATAGTTGCGCACGATTTTTTGTCCAACCGCCGCATACAACTGCATCGACACATCCCAACCACCGCGAGACAAACTCAAATTGTATCCCGCTGTAAACTTGGGCAAAGGAGAGCCCAAACTCTTTTTATCGCTGTCGTCAGAGAAATTGATCGTACCGTCGCCGTTCAAATCTTTGAACCTAAAATCGCCAGGCTTAGCACCAGCCTGCTTCACGGGTGAATTGTCGATTTCAGCCTGTGATTGGAAAATCCCATCGGTCTGATAACCCATGAAAAAACCAATGGGGTAATCTACCTGGAAACGAGAAGCAACACCGCCACCCACACCAAAAGCTGCACCTGGGATATAATCAACCCCTTTCGGAGTGCTCATTACCACGTTCTTCAAATAAGCCACGTTCAAACCCATACTCAAATTCCAACGCTTTTTCATCGAACCTTGATATTGCACGTCCAATTCCACACCGCTGTTCGAAACATCGCCCGCATTGATGATCGGCGGGTAACTTCCTGGTCCTGCAGTACCCAAAACCCCAGACACATCGGGTTGAAACAACAAATCCTTGGTTTGCTTCACGAAATAATTCACCGTGGTGGTGAAATACCTGCCCAATGTTAAATCAGTACCCACGTTGAATTGTGTGGTAGACTCCCACTTCAAATCTGGGTTGCTCGCACGACCAATCGCCACACCCTTTACAATGATGTCATTGAAAATATAATCGCCCTCACCGTTGAGCAAACCGCGGTAAGCAAAATTCTCGATCTGATCGTTACCACTCACACCGTAACTCATTCGCAATTTGGCACTGCGCATCCACTTCACGTTGTAAAAATCTTCGTCTGAAATCAACCACGCACCAGACAAAGTAGGGAACCATCCCCAACGAGCATTGGGTCCAAACTTGCTTGATCCGTCGCGACGTAAAATGCCCGACAAGAAATACTTGTTTCTGATATTGTATTCACTTCGAACAAAAGCGGATAACAGCCTTTCAGTAAACTCCCAAGAGTATACGTTGTTCAAGTAACCTCCTGCAGCCAAATTGGCCGAAATATCTGCAAAATCCAATGAATTGTTGGGAATGTTGTAAGCAGTACCGCCCAAATAATTGCCCCTGCGCTGAAACACAGAAAACCCTGCGGTGGTCTTCAACTTCCTACCCCCACGCCATTCGTGTTGGTGATTCATAAATGATTCAAAATTCAAATCTCCATAGGTGGCTCTGCCCTCAGAAACCGATGCACCACGCTCAATTTTGGTTCCCGGTGCGATTTCCACCATCGTTGGATCCAAATTCTCGTTCAATGCCGTGTTCTGCGCTTTGCCGGTTCCAAACCAAACCAAAGGAGAAAAAGCCTTGTTGTCTACCAATGCAAAATTGTAATTGAATCGATTGGTAAATGTCAAATTTTCACTCAATTCTGCGGTCAGCTCCTGCTTGCCCACAAACTTGTTTACCCATGCCCAGTTATAGGTATTCGCCATCTGCGCAAAAGGGTTGATAATATCTGCTACCTCTTCTAAGTAGGTGTATTTTCCGTTCGAACCCTTAATTGGATCCGTTGGAAATGCATTAATCGTATTGTAAAGCACACTGCCGATACCGTTTTCAGGCAACCCAGAACGCTTTTCATTGGTGTACAAGAAAACACTGCTGTAACGCCATTTGTCCGACATACGCGTATCAAAATTTACACGGCCGTTGATCCGCTTGAAGTTGGCCTTCTCCAAACCCACGATACCCTGTTGATCGTATACGCTACCACCCACAGAATACGTTGATTTATCGTTACCGCCACTCACCGATACGTTGTATTGAAACACAGGTGCCAATTTAAAAATAGAATCTTGCCAATTGGTACCTTCGCCCAACGAAGTGTTTTTGAATGGCATCGCTTCACCACCCGCCGCAAACATCTCGTTCTTCAAAATCGCATACTCCTTGGCATTCAACAAATCCAATTTCTTGGCCGTTTGCTGCATACCCTGAAAGCCCGAAAACTCCCAACGGGGTGCCGATTTGAGTTGACCCTTTTTGGTCTCAACGATGATCACACCATTGGCAGCACGTACACCATAAATACCCGCTGTGGCATCTTTCAACACGTTGATCGATGCAATGTCGTTTGGATTCAATGCGTTCAAACCCTCACTGTCATAAACCACACCATCTACCAAAATCAATGGATCGTTGTCGCCAAACGTACTCAATCCACGAATGCGAATACTGGAAGTACCACCCGGAGAACCTGAGTTCGTACTTACAACAACGCCTGGAATCTGACCCTGAAGCGCTTGATCCATCCTAGGGATGTTCAACTTCTCCAAAGCCTGCCCTTTCAACGAAGAATTGGCACCTGTAAACTCCTTTTTTGTGGCTTTTCCGTAACCGATAATTAACACATCTTCCATCTTACCGGAAGTGTCTGTAGTGTTGACCTGACCCATCAAAACAGATGGTCCGTTTAAAGCGCAACAGGCCACTACGCATCGCAAAAACAATCGCATATCTTGGTAATTGGTATAAATTTATTGATTAAAAAAAGGGGGATGCAAACACCCCCCCTAGAAATATAAATTATGAAAAAATTAGTGCTTAATGAAGCGTTGAACAGCAGTACCCTCATTGGTTTCAACAGAAATCAAATAAGTACCAGATGTTAAACCTTCAGTTGAAATGCGAACCGCTGACTTCTTCACCATTTCTTCCAAAACAACCTGACCGTTGAAATTCATCACACGAACAGCATTGATTACAGAACCGTTGGTCATAGCCACGTTGAAATCGCCAAAAGATGGGTTGGGGTAAATCATCAAACCATTAACAGCATTGTTCACAACACCGCTGGTTGGCGCAGTGGTTTTCACCAACTCGTAGTGCCAGTATGCACCGTTACCAATTCCGATATCCACTTTCATGGTATCAGCAACAATCGCTACTTCGTAAACGATGGTATCTTTAGCCGCTGTAGGAGAAGCCAACTCACCACCATTGAAAGCCTTAGGCAATCCCAAGTAAGAACCTTTACCCACCAAAGTGATGGTTCCGTTGTTTTTGCTAGCTACCCACTTACCTGCGTTCGCACCATCATGAGGCGCTACTGGAGTACCGCAAGCAAATGAACCACCCTGCCATCCTTCCAAGAAGGTTGAACCTTGCAATTCGTTTTTGAAGGTACCATCGGCACTGAAGCTGTAGATATCATCGTACTGACAAGCACGCACACCAGTAATTTCTGCTGCAGGAACTTTCCACCATCCGAAATCGCCTTTGGCAGGACCTACCGCCATAGACGTTTCTACTGGACGCAATTTCCACAAACCAGTTGGGTTCAATTCAGGCATTTTCTTGCTCATTTCGAAGTGCCAGTAACCACCGCCGATTGAAATATCCAAAGACATTTTGTTGCCGGTTACAGATACTTCGTAAGTGATAGAATCTTTGGCGTCCGCAGATTTTGCCAATTCACCACCGTTAAATACTTTGGCCAAACCCAAATAAGCACCTTTACCGTATACAGTAATGGTTCCTTTGGCAGCATTGTGCTTGTAAGTGTAACTTCCGGTTCCATCGTGAGGCGCAGCAGGTGTACCACAAGCGTTTGAACCACCCTGCCATCCTTCAAGGAAGGTAGAGTTTTGGAAATTCATTTTAAATGATCCATCGGCGTTGAAAACAAATTCATCGTCGAACTGACATGCACGCACACCGGTAATTTCCGCTGCAGGCACTTTCCACCATCCGTAGTCACCCTTTGCAGGGCCTACAGCCAATGAAGTTTCTACTGGCGACAATGTCCATGTACCAGCAATTTGAGCGATGCTGCTACCAACGAGGGCGGCAAACAAAGCGAGTGTAGTAATTTTTTTCATCATTTTTTCAGTTTTAATTGCTTCAAATATAACCGAATAATCTAGTTATGGTATTTTAAACAATAACTTTTTGGTAACTTTTGGGCGTTGTTTGATTTAATCTCATGAGAGTTTCCACAAAAAGACCCTCGTAGCCCCAAAAAGCACGGGTTTCAACAAAAAACGCCCGAACAAGAAGGTCTTATTGTCACGAAATTGTCATAAAAAATATCGCCAACGCCATGAAACCGCTCAATTAAATCAGCGAACAAAAACACAAGACAAACAGAATTAAACCCAATTTGCACACCAATATTAAAGCCCAATAACCCAAACAAATACTGCGATTTCAAGTCTTTCAAAATGAACCCTAAAAACATCAAATTTTTCAACACCTCAGACCTACCTACCGGGCAGTACGTACTCACATTATTCGATCAAAACACCCAACCATTAGGGCGAACAGTCTTCCTTAAAAATTGAATCAATCGCAAAAAAACTAGATCAATCCCTCAAGACCACCACGCGTTCTGTGATCACTGCATTGGGCGCATTCACTCGCACCAAATAATCGCCAGAATACAATTTTCTTAAATCGAAATGTGCCATGGTACTACCTGCATATACGGTTTGTTGACCCATCACACGCCCCTGCAAATCCATCAATTCAACCACCACATTCGTTGATAGATACTTGGCAATTTGAACCACCATTACATCTGAAGACGGATTCGGATAAATCGCAACTTTCACAACCTCCTTTTGCGAGAGGCCATTGGTCTGAGGCACATATGTAGTCACCGCTTCCGTAACCGAAGTCACCTTCGACGCAGTGCGCACGCCATAATAAGTTGGACCAACAACATACGGATAGCTCGAATTCCATTGAGCGTCCACTGTAGCAAAATAGCAATAAATGCCATTGGGGTATTCTGGGGTTACACAAAAACGACCGTTGTGCTCATCCAAATAATCAGTTTGCTGTGCAGCGGGAGCCACGTACTCGTAATCCTCCCTAAACAAACCCAAAGGATAAGTTGAATTCACTGCCGGACCATCCACCACATCTGAACCATCGGCATAATGGGTTCTCACGGCAATGTTTCTCAGCTTATAACTGCTTTTCATTCGAACCAATTCTCCCGTACCATCCACATTCTTGAATCCATAGGCACCATATATCGGAAAACCGTCTACGGCATATCCCAATAACGGGGCATGTTGCGAACTATCAATCACATACAGGCCATCTGCAGCATACAAATCACAAACATTCGATATCACCTTTTTATCCAATTTAAAAGCCGATGGATTTTGGTGGTGGTGGTAGTTACCCATCGCCGGATGTCCTTTCGCACAATCAAACCCGCCCCGTTCAGCCACTACCGCATCCCGATTCCAAACATTATCGCCCATCCCCATCAAAGGTCCCCCTTTTAACGTTTGCTGGGCATTGCTCCAACTCACCCCATCTCGATAATCAAACAGCGCAACACCATTGATGAAAATTCCAATATTACCACCGGTCGTGTTGGTCGGAGTACCCGAATTTTTCACCGGCTTCAAAGACATTTTGAAAATCGCATTCTGATTTTGCGCCAAACTGGGATTGCCATCCAAAAACGGACCCGTGATATACGATGGTATACCCGTGGTTGTCACATACACCCAATCTGTTGAGTATTGCACCTTCTGAACATTCGCCAACACATCATCCGCCACCGGGGTTGAATTGCCTTTCACATAATGCCTACCCTTGATATTGGTGGTGTTTTGAATCCAATGAGTGATACCCGGATTGGTTTGGGCGATGACCGATCCGCTCAGCATCAACAAACAGAAGAAGTGTATTTTTCGTAACATACTGTCCCTTAGACGACAAAGTTCAAGCAATGACTCGCATTTTTTACTTTTTTCTTCAATCTCCTTTTCTTGGCGATTGTCGGGGATCCACAAAATCCTTGGAATACAAAAATTTCCGATCCGTCAATGTCAATAAAAAAACCACCAAATCCACTCGCTCATTGGCATCCAACGATATATCAATCACCGTTTGATATCCCTCACCCGATTCGCCCGAACCCACCAACTCGCCCGAACCACCCACCTTACTTATACCTCCTGCTTTGCTCAAACCACCACTTTCGCCCCGAACCACCAACCGCTTTCCCGAATAGCTTTTCACCACCTGATACAAAGTTTGAAAAGCCCCATTGTGCATATACGGAAAACTTACTTCCACATTCCGCAACGTGGGAATCTTCATGTGATATTCATCAGCCACCAAACCCGTCACCAGCGCCCTCCCCCTATCCAACCCACTCAACCCAACACCCAAAGAATCAACCCGCCGCAACCCGTCAGCCCAACCATTATACTCATACTCAGGGCGGGTAAACAAGGGCTCGGCATGACATGCAGCACAAAATTTCTGATACAACGCATAACCCCTATTTTCTTGCTGGGTGAAGCGTACTTGATGCCTACGCATAGAATCGTAACGAGACTGATCACTCACAAAAGTAAGCTCAAACCGAGCAATGGCTTTTAACGCCAATGGCAATGAAATCGGCTGATTTTGATAAGCCGCAGCAAACAAAGATTGATAACGCGGATTTTGTTTTATACCGCTCAAATAATCTTGCAGAGTCATACCCATTTCGGTGTGTGCGGCGATGGGCGCCATGGACTGCAACTCCAAATGTTGGATGGCACCGTCCCACATAAACCCAGATTGCCAAGCGAGGTTCATGAGGGCCGGCGCGTTGCGCCGACCCTCCCTGTCAAATACGCCGTGACTCAATTTATGGTCCACATGCGCAAAGGCCGTGTACGACGTATGACAGCTGCCACAGCTCACTTTGCCATCTGCCGACAGCGATTCATCGTAAAACAAGGTTCGTCCCAACGCAATTTCCGCATCCACATTCGCACCATTCGCAAATGCCATAAAAGGCTTTGGCCAACCCTCCCTCACCAATTTCTCATACCTGTGCGCGACAAACTTCGCATCGCCAAATCCACCACCCGCATATCCCAAAATCACGCAACCACTCAAGGCAACACAAACAACCCCAATCCAACCGGTCCTTCTCATCTTCTTATTCCGGATGATTTCTTGGCCGCACTCTATTCAATTCTCTTCGATTCTGAGGCGACCCCGATTTCCCATAACCTACCCATTCTTCCTCCAGATGTATGCCTTCGGCGATCAATGAACAGTATCTGCGCCCAGCGGAGCTGGGCGACATCACACGCAACTCATCGCCCAAATTCAACAACAACGAATCCAATGTCCAAACAAAACCAAAACTACGATTTGAACGCCGCCGAGCATTTCCGTGAAATGGCTCAAGAAAAAAACCCATCCACATCATTGCCGTTTTATTCTCACCCTCAAATCCACCCAAATGCAATTCCAATTTCCGCTCACCCGCCGAATCCCGCAACAGTCCCTCCAATTTAAATTGAATATATCCTGATTGCCATGTCCAATACATCCCGTGAACAGGATCCAAATCGCCATCCATCACCCCGCCTCGCTGCAATAAACTATCCACACCAAACAACAACTGAACAATAAAATCGCCTTTACGAGCATCCACTTGGCGATGTAAACTTGCACTATCAGCCAAATCCAAGAGCCATGCTTCACCTGTCCGATCCTGCTGTTTGCCAGAGAAATAAGGCGTAACGTACCAGCGCATTACCTCAGCTTTGAATTCCAAACCGCCCGGCAGCTCCGTCCATTGATTCAGCACCAAAGGCTTTCCCGCCAACGCAACCCGATGATGAAAATCCAGGCTTTGCGCTTGTAACTGACCCGTGGCCGCGAACAAAAGTCCGAACACCCAGCGCCGAAGGCCCAAACCCAACAAAAAATCCATCATGATTGTATCAAATCTAGGGCAAATTACTACCTTATTGGCATTTTTCCACCACCCGGCCGATGTTCAAACATCTCGTTGAATTCAATCACCATTTCTTCAAACGCCTTCACCTGTCTACCCTTACACAAACCCTGAATTTGCTTAAAATGTGCCACGTGCAATTGATGTATTTCTGTTTGAAGCGACCCAATTTCTCTACAAATTTGTGCGGTCGCCGCCGAATCCATCTCATCAGTTACCCCTACAAAAAGCGTTTGCCTCAACGCATTGATTTTCCGCTCGCGTTCCCCAACCCCATTCCGATGCGATGCAATAAAACACTCATATTTTTCCACCTGCCGCTCATTCAATTGCAGCCGCGCGATGATCTCTTTCTTTGGACCTTCTCCGCCACCGCCCCGTCTGCCCGCGCCTCGGTTTCCCTGTAAAGCGCTCACCCAAAATCCCGCCACCACCAATACATTCAACACCAAAAGGGCCAACACCCAACGATTGTTTATCTCAATTTTCATGGTCATATAATTGTTCGGTTTGATTCAAAAAATCACCCATCAATTCCGCACTAGCAATATCACCCGTGCTGGGCCCTTGCAATGCACCCCGAATCACCATCACCTCCAAAAATACCACTACCAAGGCCGCAAAAATCCAAGTAACATTGAGTGACCACCCAACACTTTTCGCGCCCGATCCCAACATCGCCCCTTTCCATCCCAATTCTTCGCGATACGATTTTTCCTCACGCTTCGATTCAATCTTCGATACAACCCTTGAAAACACAAATGGAGACACCTCCACCCGATTCACACGATTTGCCGGCGCAAATGGATCAAAATCTTGTTTCTTTTTCATGATTTATAAAAGAGTTCTTGTTGAGCATCAACAACAAACTGCCTGTTGACTAGAGGCTTAGACGATACTTTTCTCATTTCCCTTCGCTTTTTTGTGAAAATTTGACCAGATTCTTCCTTGCCCTGCCCAACAAAGATTCCACCGCCTTTTCCGTTGTTCCCAAAATCTGTGCGGCCTCCGAAATCTCCAATCCTTCCATCCGCACCAATATCAAGGCCGTACGCTGTTTTTCGGGCAAGCAATCGATCCAACCAAACCACTGTTTTAATTCTTCTTTGTATTCCAATGCCACCCCGGGATGATTAAATTCCGTATCCTGCTGTGGCACCCACTGCGTAAACACATCAAAATATTGCAACACACCCCAACCCCGCTTCTGCGCACCCCTCAATTTCAACTTGTCCAATGAGCGATTCACCGCGATGCGATAAATCCAGGTTCCCAAACTCGATTTCCCCTCAAACTGCATACCCTTCTCATGAACCGCCAAAAACACATCCTGAACCACCTCTTCGGCATCTTCAACATTCCTCAGATGATTCAAGGCGATGTTGTAAACACGGTGAACGTGTTGTCGGTATATTTCTTCCAGAGACTGCAACGATTTTGTTTTTGTTCAAAAACAAGACGACAAAAATCACGGTCGTCCCCCCCAAAGAAAAAAAATTATTTACTTAAAAATTCTTCACCGCCAACAAACACGCGATCACAATGGTTGCGTCCCATGAAGTAAGGAATGGCTTTAACAGCATCCACGGTTTTGGTGGTGAAGAAGTTCGCGCGCTGTCCGCAGGCCAACGAACCAACTTCTTCTTCGCAACGCAGCGCACGCGCTGCGTTGCAAGTAATCGCATAAAACGCCTCCGCCGGCAACAACTTCATCTGCGTGCAAGCCAATGCCCACACTATCTGCAAGCTCCCAATCGGACTGCTACCCGGATTGAAATCCGTAGCCATCGCAAAAGGCAAACCCGCATCA
>CANHGC010000026.1 GCA_947460045.1 Bacteroidota bacterium
CAATTCTCATACCTTGCCTCCCGCTCTCGTCTCTAACCGCCGCAATACCATCGATCACCTTTTCCTTAATCAGGTCAACCGTTTTAATGATGATTTGCGATGGAGTCACTTGATAAGGCACCTCGGTAACAACAATCATCTCTTTTCCTGTGTGTGTTACTTCAACTTCTGCTTTACCGCGCATCACCACACGACCCCTACCTGTTTCAAAAGCATCTTTGATGCCTTCCACGCCGTAGATGGTTCCACCAGTTGGAAAATCAGGGCCTTTGATGAAATTCATCAATTCTGAAATTTCAATGTCTTTGTTCTCGATATATGCAATTACACCTTCACAAACTTCTGTGAGGTTGTGGGGTGCCATGTTGGTGGCCATACCCACTGCAATTCCACTGGCACCATTCACCAACAAATTGGGGATTTTCGCGGGCATTACCGAAGGCTCTTCCAAGCTTTCATCGAAGTTGGGTCTAAAATCAACGGTGTTTTTGTCGATATCAACCATCATCTCCTCCGCGATTTTGCGCAAACGAGCCTCAGTGTAACGCATCGCAGCCGGCGGATCTCCGTCGATTGAACCAAAGTTACCTTGACCATCCACAAAAGGATATCTCAAGCTCCAGTCTTGTGCCATCCTCACCATTGTATCATACACAGAGCTATCTCCGTGTGGGTGGTATTTACCCAATACCTCACCAACGATACGTGCTGATTTCTTGTGGGCTCTATTGGAAGCCAAACCCAGTTCGGTCATTCCATAAAGTACCCTTCTATGAACGGGCTTTAAACCATCTCTAACGTCTGGCAATGCCCTGGAAACAATCACCGACATCGAATAATCGATGTAGGCCGTTTTCATTTCATCCTCAATGTTGATTGAGATAATTCTTTCTGTGTTTTGATTTAACTCTTCCATGCAAATAGTCGATTATACAAATTACGCCCAAAGCGAGTAACATCGGTCATTTACATGGGTGATGTTGCCCACAAATTTTATACATTTTGAAGCAATTTAAAGGCTTAAAACAGAAAAAGGGAAGGTTGCCCTTCCCTTTTTCAATTAAACCACTTGAATCGAGTTTATTTCCTCAAATCTGCAGGTGGGTTATACGATTGTTTTTTTCTTGGCAAACTGGTTGTTCCAGCCTTTAGGTACTTGATTTTACCAGCACCGGTTGGTTCCAATACTTGCATTTTACCAAATCCCAACGTTTCCAATTTGGGTTGAATTTCAAGCAAATCACCGGCAACCACTACCACCATATTATCTAAGTTCAATTGATCCTTAGCCATTGAGTTCACTTGCTCTCTGGTCATGCTTTGCAAAATTCTCAATTGCTGATCGGCATAGTCTGTGGGCAAGTTGCGGTTGGCCATTTGTAGGATGTAACCCGCTTTTTGTCCAATCGACTCATACTCCAAAGCTTCACTGGCGATCAAAGCAGATTTAGTGAAATCAAACTCTTCCTCTGTGATACCATTGTTTTTGTATCTAACCAATTCATCCACGATTTCAACAATTGCGCTATCGGTTGCCCTGGCCTTAACACCGGCAGAGATGGTATAAGTACCCGGCAAATCTTTATAAGACGGTGAAAAACCTCCGCGAATACCATATGTCCAAGCTTTGTCTTCACGAATATTCAAATTCAACCTAGAGTTGAAATTCCCAGCCAATGCAAAGTTCATTACAGTGTTCTGGAAAAACTTACCGGTTGCATCGTAAGGAACAGATTTGAAACCCAAGTAAATATCACTTTGATCCGCATCGTTGTATTTCACACCAAACAATTGAGGCGTTTCTACTGAAAGCGGGGCCGCTGGCTTAGGAACAACCACGTTTTTCTTCTCCCAATTCTTCAAAAACGCAAATTTGCTTTCGATTTCTGCACTACTCAACGGTCCAACCACTACCATCTTGGTAATATTGGGCGCATAGTTAGCATTGTAGTAGGCTTTGCAATTGGCCATGGTGATTTTATCGTAGTCATCAGCTAAAACTGAAGTACCCAAAGCATTATCACCATTCATCAATCTTTTCCAAGCGTTAGATGCACCAACGCTTCTATTTCTCAAGTTGCTATTGGCACCTTCTTTGGCTCTGGTTTTGCCTTTTTTGAATTCTGCTTCATCCCAACGAGGTTTGAACATCATTTCTTCTAAAAGGGCAACGGCTGCATCGAGTTTATCTTTTTCACAAGACAAGGTGATGCTGGTTCCTGTGGATCCTGCGCCAAATCCGATGTTGATACCCAATTTTTCAAATTCCTTTTCCAATTCAGAGGGTGTGCGAAGTGCAGTACCGGTTTCCATGGCACTGGCCAACAACTCAGATGTCCCTTTCGGTACCAATTTACCATCTTCCAACAATCTACCGCCTTCGATGTTCAACTGAACAATTACGCGTGGTGTTTCATCAAAATAGGTTGACCAAATTTCAAGTCCATTGGCTAAAACCATTTTTTCTACTTTTGGTGTTTTTGCCGATTCGATGGCTCTGGGCTGTGGCTTTTTGCTACGGTCAAAATTGTCTTTCACCGGCCTTGGTGTTAAACCATTGTATTCGGCTTCTGCCATAGCGCTTTTGAAACCGGCATTGGGGTTGATACTCTGATACTTGGGCTTTTCTTCACCTTCAGCAACTTGTGTTGGGGTGATGATAATGGTCGAACTAAACTTGTTTTTGATGTAACGCTCATAAACCCTCAAAATATCTGCTTTTGTGAGGTTTCTGTATCGATTGGCATCGTCTTCAAGGTTGTAACTGCTTCCATCGGCGTTTTTCGCATCCAAATACCAAAAGGCGCTCAAATAGTTGGCTTTGGTACTTACATCTTCCAATCCGCTCGAGTAATTACTCAAAATGTTTGTTTTTGCTCTGTCCAAATCCTCATCGCTAAAGCCCACGATACCAAAAGAATCGATGGTAGTTTTGAGCAACTGTTGCAATTTTGGAATGTCTGAGTAGGGATAACCCACAACCGTAAATGAGAATTCACCAGCCAATTCATGGTTGATCATGCTCAATGGATTGTTACTCGCATCGGCTTGTAATGCCCACTCGGCATCCACCAATTTCTTATAGATGGTTGAACTCCTTGTACCACCCATCAAGTAGGCCAATACGTCCAAAGCAGCTTCGTCGGGATGTCCAACTGGAACACCCACAAACGTGCTGTATACCAAAGGAACATAAGCGTTCGCATCAGGATATGTAATGACTTTATTCTCTTTCAAACGTACGGGTGGAACGGCTTGCTTTTTCACTTCCGGACCACGTTGAATACTACCAAAGTATTTGTCGACCCATGCCACAACTTCTTGTGTGTTCACATCACCAGAAATAATGATACAAGCATTGTTTGGGCCATACCAACGCAAGAAAAAGTTCTTCAAATCAGTACTATCTGCACGATCCAAATCATCCACAAAACCGATTGTTGACCAGCTGTAGGGGTGTTCCTTTGGGTATAATTCTTGGTCTTTTACCTCCATCAAAAAACCATAAGGGACATTGTATCGCTGATCTTTTTCGTTTTTGACTGTGCTTCTTTGGATTTCGAATTTCTTGTTGGTGAAAGCTTCTAGGAAACAACCCATGCGGTCGGCTTCCATCCAAAGGGCAGTTTCTGTAAAATTGCTTGGAAATGTTTCGATATAAACTGTTCTATCCCTTGTGGTATTTCCATTTACATCACCCCCATAATTTTTGATGATTTTAAAATGCTCCTCATCGGCTACGTGCTGAGAACCTTGGAACAACATATGCTCAAAGAAGTGAGCGAAACCTGATTTTCCCCTTGTTTCACGGGCAGAACCCACGTGATAAGTTACATTTAAGTGTGCCACAGGATCACTGTGATCTTCACTCACCATCAAGGTTAATCCGTTGGGATACTGGAATTTTGAGTAAGGTACGATGAGTTTGCCTGGCTTGGCATCCACTTTCTCAATGAGTGTTGCTTGGGCTTGGGCTTGAGGTACAATTGACCATATCGCCAAACCGATCAGAAACAGTTTTTTCATAAGTATTACAAATTTAACAAAATACAGCACATCGACCATATTTCATTAGACCAACCTTCAAATTTCTTTGACAATCGATCGAAAGAAAACAGACTAATTTTTAACCCTTAGCAATTTTTCGAGCAAATAAGGGCCAGTGATGCTGTTGGTTGCTTTGGCAATGTCTTCAGGAAGACCTTGGAATACCAACTCTCCGCCTGCATTGCCCGCTTCAGGACCCAAATCAATCACCCAATCGGCGCATTTTACCACATCCAAATTGTGTTCAATGCACAAAACCGTATTTCCTTGGGCAATCAATGCATCAAACGATTTCATTAACTTTTTGATATCGTGAAAGTGCAATCCCGTTGTAGGTTCATCGAAAATAAACAAAGTACCTCCCTCTTTATTGGGGCTGGCTTTACTTAAGAAAAAAGCCAATTTCACCCGTTGGGCTTCGCCACCACTCAAAGTATTTGAACCTTGACCAAGTTTCACATAGCCCAATCCAACATCTTGCAATGGCTTGATGCGATCCCTCACTGATTTCACATCGGCAAAAAATTCCATCGCTTCATCAACGGTTAAATCAAGTACTTGAAAAATGTTCTTTCCATTGTACTCAACCTCCAAGACCTCCTTTTTGTATCGCTGCCCAGCACAGGCCTCACACTCCAGCTTGATGTCTGCCATGAACTGCATTTCTACAATGGTTTCACCTTCGCCCTGACAACCATCGCACCTACCACCGTCTACGTTAAATGAAAAGTGAGAAGGCTTAAATCCATTGAATTTAGAAACAGGGGTATTGGCAAATAGATCACGAATCTCATCGAACGCTTTCACATAAGTTACCGGGTTACTTCTGCTGCTCTTGCCGATGGGGTTTTGGTCCACCATTTCGATGGATTTTATCAAAGAAACAGAACCCGAAAGTTGCTTGTGTTTTCCGGGTTTGGTTGTGGTAAACAGTCCCAACTCCCTGCTCAACGCTGGAAACAAAACTTGTTTAATCAATGTGGTTTTACCGGATCCCGAAACTCCTGTAACTGCAGTAAATGATTCCAAAGGAAATTTGCAGGTTACATTTTTGAGATTGTTCGCCGTAGCATCTTCAATTTCAATGAAATGGGGCGATTTTCTGCGAACTTCCGGAATGGCTATTTCCTCTTTCCCAGTTAAGTATTTGGCGGTTAAGCTTTCCTCACAATGCACAATGCCTTCATAATCGCCTTGGTATAGCATTTTCCCACCTTCGGTTCCGGCAAAAGGACCAATATCGATGAGGTTTTCTGCATTCCTCATGATGTCTTCATCGTGTTCAACCACGATAACGGTATTGCCTTCTTGCTGCAGTGCTTTTAACACAGTAATCAATCGTTCAGTATCTCTAGAATGCAAACCAATGCTGGGTTCATCGAGAATATACATTGAACCCGTTAAATTACTACCCAACGAGGTCGCCAAATTGATGCGCTGGCTTTCTCCGCCGCTCAAAGTATTGCTCAATCGATTCAACGACAAATATCCCAAACCTACATCGCTCAGAAACTGCAATCGATTTTGTATTTCTTCAATGATTCTGTCGGC
This sequence comes from Bacteroidota bacterium, assembly GCA_947460045.1. Lineage (GTDB taxonomy): Bacteria > Bacteroidota > Bacteroidia > NS11-12g > UBA955 > UBA955. The sequence goes on from CANHGC010000026.1 coordinate 5,599, forward strand.
TATAGCCAAATCGGTTTCACTTAAAACCAACTGCTTGAAATACTCTAAGGCTTTGTCGACCTCCATCAAGAGCAATTCTTGCACACTCAATTGCGTGGGGAATCCTTCCAAATCCTTTTCCGATAGAATTTTCACATATGCCGCCTCTTTGCGCAATCGGGTTCCTAAGCAATCAGGACAAGTGGTTTTACCCCGGTATCTGGCTGCCAATACGCGATATTGTATTTTGTAAGATTTTTCTTCGATGTATTTGAAGAAGTCAAATATTCCGGGGAGTTCGCGACTTCCATTCCACAACAATTCTAGCTGATCGTAATTTAAATCGCGAATGGCACGGTGAATGGGGAAATCCACTTTGTTCGCCAAGCGAATGAAATCATTTCGCCACTCTCCCATTGTTTCGCCTTTCCAGGGAGCTATTGCCCCTTCAAAAACGCTGAGGGACGTATCCGGAATCACCAAATCTCTATCCAAGCCTAAAACAGACCCAAAACCCTCACAAGTTCTGCAAGCGCCATGGGGGTTGTTAAAGCTCAAAAAATCTTTGGTTGGAAGTTCGAATTTCAATCCATCCAATTCAAATCGATTATTGAATTCAACCAACGCAGCACTTTCCATGAAGAATAACGAACAATTGCCTTCTCCTTCCCAAAAAGCCGTTTCACAAGCATCAAACAACCTCGATTGAAATTCTTCATCGTTGGGTTGAATCAACAGACGATCAACAACGATAAAAATTTCGTTTTCTAATTCCGTCTCCTCCTCAATCAAGGTTTGCAGGGTAAACAAATTGTTCTCACACCAAATCCTACTGAAGCCCTTTTGTACCAACAAATCCCAATCAGTGGCATTGCGTTTTTTTAGCGGCTGAGAGGCCATAATTAAAGCTCGCTCACCGGATTTGTTGGTGCTACAGAATTTCAACACATCTTCGGTGGTCTCCCGTTTTACCTCTCTTCCCGAAACGGGTGAAATTGTATGTCCGGCCCGACTAAAAAGCAATTTGATGTAATCGTATATTTCCGTTGAAGTAGCAACTGTACTACGCGGATTTCTGGTATTTACCTTTTGTTCGATGGCTACGGCAGGACAAAGTCCTTGAATATCATCGACCAAAGGTTTTTTCATTCTACCCAAAAACTGACGGGCATAGCTGCTTAAACTTTCAACATAACGTCGCTGTCCTTCTGCAAACAACGTTTCAAAAACCAAACTAGACTTACCACTGCCAGAAACGCCGGTTACTACTGTAAATGAACCATGATCAATCTCGGCATGAACATGTTTCAGATTGTGTTGATGGGCATTGATGATTCGAATTTTTTTCTCTTGAGAAGGCACGTAGGGTTTTGTAATAAAGTGTAAAGGTTATTGTATTGTATCTCTTTGAATCGAAGCACCGGCGCAAATACCTCTACCATTGGTGATGTTGCTGTAAATGGGTGTTGGGTCTGAAAACAATCCAACCGTTTTGCGGTAGTTCGCCAAAGACTGCAAATATCTATAATATTCATCGCTCAAAGACCGAACTTCAATCAAATATTTATAGGTAGACCCTGCACTACCAAAACTCGTAATGAATTCAAATTTGCGGGTAGACCCATTGAATGATCTATCATCGAGCAAATACCCTCCAAGATCAGTTAATTCAGCGTTCTGGCTCAACAAAGGATCTGTGGTTGTGGGAGGCATGATTTGCCATTCTTGGGTAAAATCTTCAAATCGATACAGGTTGATTTCGTAGTAATTTCTTTCAGATTGTGGATCTGCGATAAAACATGTGATTGTGCCAGTTTGAAAGCCAAAGCTATCCATTCCCGTACCGTCTATCCAGGTAGATTTTGGGCTATTCAATTTACTTGGCAAGGTCATTTTGCCGCGAGCCGTGGCATAATTTGGGTATGAAACGGTTACATCATATTGAGTTCCTTGTACCGGCTTGAAATTTGCCACGTATTTGCCCAAGCCTAGGTTGTACGTTAATATTTGCTCAGAAACCCCATCGGATACTTTCACCTCTGCATTTTCAATGAATTTGGGAGGTTGGGTATCAGATATGGGAATGGTTTGCGAAACCTGAACATTGAAAAAATCATCGCTATTTACAAATGAATTCACAACCAATCTTGGCGTAAATCGAATACTACTTTGATCTAGTTCTGTTTCACAGCCAACAAACAAAGTGCAGGCAACAGACAAAAAGACCCAGTGATAGATATATTTTTTCATGTTAAAATTCCAAACGATAAAATCCTGAAGGGATGAAAACAAACGGTGATGTACCCACAAGTCTAAGCTGGCCAGATTGACTCAAATCCCAACGGGCATTGATTGGGTTTGAAAATCCAAAAGCATTATACACTTGGAGGCCCCAGAATTCCTTATAACCACGATCGTAATATGGTTTGATTTCTTTGGTGAATCCAATATCAAATCGACGATAATTTGGCATTCTGTAGTTGTTTTTCAAACTGTAGTCATAAACCAATTTATTATCGGTGGTGAGGTATTGGGCAGTGGGCACTGAGTATACATTTCCACTCATCCACATGGCTGACATATTAATCACCAACCAAGTTTTGGCTTGTATTGTGATTTGGGCTTTCACTTGATGCGGGCGATCCCATCTATAGTTGAATGGCTTACCTTCATTAATATATTCAAATGTGCGTTCAGTTTTTGAGTATGTGTAACTGATTAGCCCTGTGTAAGAACCCGTTTTCTTGGTTAGCATCGCCTCAAAACCACTGGCAACACCTTTCCCTTGTACGATACTTCTTTCCCAGTAATTTTTCACGAAGGGATCTTCGTCAACGCCCGTTAAATCGGTGATACCATCGAACCATTTGTAATACGTTTCTGCTGAAAACTCAACCCCTGTGGCCAAAGGAAATAAATAGGCTGCTGAAATCTGTGTCGTTTGTTGAGGTCTGAAGGTTTCACTGCTCGGAAACCACACATCACGGGGTAAAACACCATTTACACTGGACAGTTGATGCAGCCCTTGATTGGCAATACTGAATCCCAATTGAATCCGTTTTTTGCCTTCCAACAATTGGCTCACAATAATTCTTGGCTCCGGACGGAAGAAGCTTTTTTCTCTGGCAACAAAAGACCACAATCGAAGTCCGAAATTCACCGACAAACCCACATTGGGATGCAAATCCAACTCCGCATAATTGGCCCACTCAGCAATATTTTGAATGTTTGCAATACCAAAAATCGTATCTATTTGGGCCAAATTGGTATTCTCAACATCATTTGTTTGGCCTGGTTTGAGGTTATGCAAAGTGAATTGGCTACCATAGCGAATGGTGTGCTGTGGCGAGTGGATATATGAAAAATCTCCATTCAAAGTGTAATCTGTGATTGAATTTCTGAGCTCTTCCTTAATGGCTGCACTCTGTGTGTTTCCACCTTGGGTTATGGTGCCATCGATCGACAACAAATTGCTGTATGCATATCGGGAAAAGCCCGAAGTGATGGAACCAAAATGATTTGATTTGAATTCATGCGAGAAGCGGCCACCAATTTGTGTATTCTGCCATGCAGTAAGCAACTCAAAATTTAACACCACCCTTCTCAAAAGGGTATCTGTTTCATCGATGGAACTTTTTAATCCGTATTTATCCCGTCCGTTGTAACACCAAAAATTCCACTGGGTGGTTTGACTTTGTTTATAATCAACCCTGGCATTGACGTCATGAATATTTCCAATCAAACCAGATTCTTCGCCTGCCCCAAACAACCAATCCAGATAGCTCCTTCGAATGGCGAAAGAACCTGTAACCTTGCCTCTATGATCTAAAGGGCCATCCATCGCAACGTTTGCTGTAAGCGGATCCACGTGCATTTTACCCGTCCAATACTTTGCGGCTCCACCATCGGTTTGAATATCAACTACACCACCCCCTGCTCTACCGCCATACCGCGCTGGAGCTACGCCACGATAGAAATCTACAGACTTCACAATTTCGGTGTTGTAATTTGATAGGAATCCCCAAACGTGACCATTGCCATACAAGGGCATACCATTCATCAAAAGCAAATTTTGATCCGCGTTACTTCCACGAACCACTAGTCCTGATAGACCTTCGATGCCACCTGTTACACCGGGTAGGTACTGTAAATATTTTACAGGATCTGCCACAGACAACACACTGGGGGATTGGATAATGGCCTTTTTGGTGATTGAGTAATAGGAAGGCTTGAGGTTATAGAGAGATAGATATTCAGTGGCAGAATCAAGCTCGTTATAACCCACAGGTTTGAGGAAAAAATTGCGACTCACAGAGGCTTGGACATCGATAACAACCTTTTGAGGTTTGAAGCCTGGCGCCGCAACGATGATGGTTTTATCTCCTTGCTTGGTACCGTATTGATAATATCCTTGTGAGTTGGTTTCAACAAACGCAAAACTTGCAGAATCCACGATAATGGCACCGGGTATTGTTTCCAGTGTTTTCTTATTATAAACCCAACCTGTAATTGCTGGAATCTGAGCTGCTAAGGCAGTGCTCATCAAACAGAAAAACAGGCAAAAAACCTTTGATAAACGCATTATTACAAATATAAGCAATTGATTGGGGTTTATAAATATGATTGCTCTACCTCAACGCCATGGGCCAGTGCATGAACCCCTTTGGCTTGGATTTGATTTTTTCTGATACAAACCCAAACATGGACCAAGTCATTTGAATTGATCGCTTCGATTTGTTGAATGATCCTTTGTGCCAATGTTTCCAGTAACTTGGTTTCTACTTTTGATACCTGCAAAACGATGGCTGAAATA
>CANHGC010000027.1 GCA_947460045.1 Bacteroidota bacterium
CTGATACCAATTCACTGCGCTATAAAATCAACCAGCAAAACAGCCCCGGTAGCAAAATCGACCTTGAAAACCCCATCAAAACAGAATGGAGGTACAACGCCCGCGAAAACCGGTACGAAGGCTTTAGAAATCTCGGATCTCTCAGTTATCCCACCGGCGAATCGATGTCGGTTACTGAATATTTTCAAAAACAAGCCAAAACAGACCAAGAATCCTACTTCCGAAACAAATCTCAAAGTGCCTATGCATTGGGATCGAACAAAGGAGTGAGCGACTTAATCAAAGCCGAATTAAACAACCCCACCGTATCCAAAATCTTCGGAGAAGGCGGCGTAGACTTCCAACTCAATGGCAGTGCGATGGTTAAGTTGGGCGGAAGCATCAACGTAAACAGAAATCCCAACTTCTCGAAACGTCAACAGCGATATTTCGTGCCAGTCTTTGACCAACAAATGCAGATCAGCGCCAATGGTAGCGTGGGTGAATTTGTGAAGCTCGGCATAAACTATGATACCGAAGCCGCATTTGAATTTGACAACCAAACCAATTTGGGTTGGAAAGGCAAACCCGATGGCATTTTAAAGGATGTGCAAGTGGGTAACGTAAACCTGAACCTCCCCACCCAGTTGATTAAACCCGCAAACAGCTTGTTCGGTTTTTCAAACACCATGCAGTTTGGAAAAACCACGATCAAAACGGTCTTCTCTCAAAACAAAGGACAAAGTACAGAAACGGTACTGAAAGGCGGCGCGCAGATGAATGAATTTAAAATCACCGCCGACAACTACGACCAAAACAAACACTTTTTCCTATCTCAGTTTTTCAGAGAAAACTACAATAAATCACTGGAAAATTTGCCCATCGTTGCCAGCGGCGTGATCATCAACCGAGTAGAAGTTTGGGTTACAAACAGAAATGCCAACGTAGAAACACCCCGTGACATCTTAGCATTCCAAGATTTGGGTGAAGCCAACCCCTATCGCTCAGCCTTGGGAAATTCCCCAAACCCACAATCAAGCAATGAGGCAAACAGCCTTTACGCAAAAATCACCGCCGATCCAGACGTTAGAAGCACCGGAAAAGCCATTGACCGCGTATTTGCCAACATGCCCTATTTTGAGCAAACGGTTGATTTCGACATGCTCAACTATGCACGTCAATTGACAGAGAAGGAATTCAGTTTGAATTCTCAATTGGGTTACATATCGCTGAATCAGCCACTGAACAACGATGAAATTCTTGCCGTGGCATTCGAATACACCTACAACGGTGAAGTATTCCAAGTGGGTGAGTTCTCTCGCGACGTAGCACCTGGCAACCAACAATTGCTGTTTTTGAAAATGCTGAAAGGCAATACCATCAGAACTCGGCTTCCGCTTTGGAAACTGATGATGAAAAACATCTACGCATTGAACACTTACAGCTTGAGTTTGGAAGATTTTAAACTCAACTTGATCTATGCCGATGATACCACGGGTGGCGATTACAATTATTTACCCATAGGCAGTGCAAATTGTCCGTCCTTGGCCAATGGAAACCCACTGATTCGTGTGATGGGTCTCGACAAACTCAACCGACAGCAAGAAGCCAAACCCGATGGTGTTTTCGATGCCATCGAAGGTCTAACGGTGAATACCCAATATGCAAGAATCATATTCCCCGTCACAGAACCCTTCGGCGATTTCCTGAGAGAACAATTCAATGGACGAAACGATTTGGGTGATTATTATTGCTACGATGCTTTGTATGACAGCACAAAATGGCTCGCTCAGCAAGATGTAAAGCACAACAAATTCTTTCTCCAAGGAAGCTATAAAAGCAGCAACGGGGCCGAATTATTCCTCGGAACCACCAACCTTCAACGTGGTTCGGTGCGAGTTACAGCCAATGGCCGCCCACTATCAGAAGGCATGGACTACGAAGTTGACTATGCACTTGGCAGGGTTAAAATTATCAATGAAGGTTTGTTGAGAGGCGGTGCAGAAATCAGGGCCAGTGCAGACGGACAGAGCTTCTTCAACATTCAACAAAAGACATTGCTCGGTGGCCGGGTTGAACACAAGTTCAATAAAAAATTGATCGTGGGTGGTACAGCACTTCACATGTATGAAAGGCCTTTAACCACCAAAACCAATTTCAACGAAGAACCCCTTCTTAATACTATCATTGGTGCCGATGTAGCTTACAGTTCGAAATCAAGATTTTTAACCAAAATCATCGACGCACTGCCCTTCTTGGAAACAAAAGAAACATCGAACATTACGGCTTACGGTGAATTCGCGAAAATCTTCCCGCACAATCACAAATCTCAAGGTGATCAACGAGGCGTATCCAACCTAGAAGACTTTGAAAATGCAGAACTTACCAATGACCTGAAAAACATCAGTAACTGGGTCACAGCAGCCATTCCTCAAAAACAAGAAGATAAATTCCCTGATACGAAAAACGGCGATAAGTTGTCTTGGATGAATCATCATGCGGCAATGAGTTTCTACACCATTGATCAATTGTTTTATCGTGACAACGATATGCCCGAGAACATCAAACAACGTGTAGACAACATTCTTAGCGACCCCTTCCAACGTCAGGTAGACCAACGAGAATTGTTCCCTCAAAGAAATTTCCCTCAAGGTACACCTACAATTTTACCTACTTTAGATATGTACTTCAGACCCACCGTTCGAGGTATGTACAACTATAATAGCGACCCCTCACAAATTAACGACAAGGGTCAATTATTGAATCCAGAACTGAGTTGGGGTGGTATAACGAGAAAGATCGACCAAAATGATTTCGAAGCGGCCAACATCGATTACATCGAAATATGGATGTTAGACCCAATGTCTGATAACACCAACCTCAAAGGTGAATTGCTATTGCATTTGGGGAATGTGAGCGAAGACATTTTACCTGACCGCAGAAAATCGTTTGAAAATGGGCTGCCCACAAGTAACAGCAGCACTACTGAAACCGATACCACCAATTATGCCATCGTACCGAGCGGACCGCAAATCAACTTTGCCTTCGACAACAATTCTGCCACATTGAAAAGTCAAGACTTGGGTTTAGACGGAATGGATGATGCGCAAGAAGTCGCTCATTTCGACTCAGCCATGCTCAAGAAAATTGTGGCCAATTTTGGTGCCGGATCGAAATATTATCAGGATGCCGTGGCCGATCCAAGCAATGACAATTACACCCATTACTTAGAATCAACCTATGACGCGTTAGACGCAGACATTGTAGGTCGCTATACACGAATCCAAGGTCTTCAAGGCAACTCCAACAACGAGCAATACACAGGCAAATACAGCGGTATGCCGAAGTCTTCCACCCCCATTCCGTCTGATGAGGATGTAAACAGAGATTTCACATTGAACCAAAGCGAAGATTATTACCAATATCGCATTAAAATCAGTGCTGCTGATATGCAAATTGGTCGCAATTACATCACCGATGTGGTAGACAATCGTGTAAAATTGAGGAATGGCAAGGAGAGAAATATCAAATGGTACCAGTTAAAAATACCGATTAAAGAATTTGAAAAAGCCGTTGGTAACATCAGTGATTTCAAGAGCATCCGTTTCATGCGTATGGTGATGACGGGCTTTAATGATACCGCCATATTGAGAATGGGCTACATCAACATGGTGAGAGCCGATTGGCGCAGGTACACCAACTCATTGAAAACACCCGGCGTGATTGTACCTCAGGACCCCAATGACGGCACCAAATTCGTTGTGAGCACGGTGAACATCGAAGAGAACAGCAAACGCTCACCCATCGCTTATGTTTCACCTCCAGGCATCGACCGCGTTCAAAACATGGCCAGTTTGGGCACCGTTCTCGAAAACGAACAATCACTGTCGTTACAAGTATGCGAACTAAAAGCGGGCGACAGCCGTGCTGCATTTAAAACCACCACTTTTGATGCCCGTAACTACAAAAGAATGCAATTGTACATTCACGCGGAAGAAAGTCAAGGTACTACAATCAACGACGGTGAGGTAGCAGCTTTCATTCGTTTCGGTACCGATTTAACCTCGAATTACTACGAATATGAGATTCCGCTGACCATGACACGTGGCACGGTGAACATGAATGCCAACAATGCCGATCAACTCATTTGGCCTGGGGTAAACCTCATGGACTTCGCGTTGGATTCGTTCTATGATTTAAAAATCCAACGTCAAAACGCAGCTTGGCCCATGACAGCGCCATTCATTCGTTTCACAGGTAAAGGAAAAATCACCGTGATGGGATTGCCCGATGCCGGAAATTTGAGGGTTATGATGGTGGGTATCAAAAACAACTCCAACTCACCCAAGTGTTTTGAAACTTGGTTCAACGAATTGAGGGTGAAAGAAATTGCAAACAAAGGTGGTTATGCCACATTGGCCAACATCCAAATGCAACTGGCCGATTTTGGCCAACTCAACATGGGTGGAACCATCAGAACCATTGGCTTTGGTGACGTTGACAAAAAGCTGAACGACCGCAGTTTGAGTACCAACTTAAATTACGACATCGCATCCAACCTTGAACTCGGGAAATTCTTCCCCAAAAAGGCCGGCGTAAGTATTCCGATGTACATGGGGTATTCTGAAAGTTATGTTCGTCCCAAGTACTACCCATTGAACCCGGATTTGGAACTAAAAGCGTTCCTTTCTGGCATCGCCGACATTTCTACCCGTAATGCCGTGAAGAAGGCAGCCGAAGAATACAACTCTCTATACAGTATCAATTTCAACAACGTAAGAGTGGCTTCGGCCATGGGAAAAACACCCAAAATTTGGTCACCAAGTAATTTCGTTTTGGGATACAGTTATCAAAACAATTACCGAAGAAACCAACAAATTGAGGAGTATTTCATCAAAACCAGCCAAGCAACCATTGGATACACATACAACAAAAACACCAAGTATGTAAAACCATTCCGGAAAATCAAATCCAAAAAATTGACCTTATTGAGGGATTTCAATTACAACTTGATGCCTTCAAGTTTCAGTACCCAAATGCAGGCAAACAGGCTCTACAGCGAACAACAATCGAGAAACAACAACAAATTCATCCAAGTAAATCCGAGATTGTTTGACAAGAACTTCACATTGTTGCGCAATTTCAACACCAACCTCCCATTGACTGAATCCATTAAAATCAATTATTCAGCCAATATCACCTCTAGAATACAAGAACCATACGGTAGGCTCGACAACGAATTCAAATTGGATTCTGTGAGAAAAGAATTTCTCAGTTTGGGTAGAATGACCAAATTCTATCAAAATGTGAATGCCACCTACACCTTACCATTTACCAAATCTAAATACACAAGGTGGATCAACACCACGGTAACTTATGTGGGCAGTTATGAATGGAACCAAGCTCCTCCAGCTTTTGAATCGCTTGGAAATCGTTTGCAGAATGGGCAAGACATCAACGTGAGCGGACAATTAAACTTCACGCAATTGTATTCGCAAATTCCATGGCTGAGGGACTTGGAAAAACCCAAAAAATCAAAGAAACCAGCAGCTGCATCCACGCCAAAACCCAAAACCGACGACGAAGGTCCAGCTTTTGAAAGTGCTTTACAAAAGGGCGCGCCTGAAACCAAGAAAGCCAATCCAACCAAAATTTTTGTTGGGAATTTCGTGAGTATGCTTAAAAATGCGGGATTCAGTTATCAATTAAAAGAGAATACTGAACTTCCGGGCTTTGCTTACAAACCCGATTATTTTGGAAACAACTTCAAACACATGCAACCGGGACTGGGCTTCGTATTTGGCTTACAAGATCCCAACCTTAGATATAAATTGGCCGATTTGGGGGCATTGAAAACTGACAGCAGGCAATCAAATTTTTTCAGAAACAACAAAACTGAAAATTTCACCGCCAACATCACCATCGAACCCATAAAGAATTTCAGGATACGATTGGATTTTGCCAGAAATCACACCCAAGGCACCCAGTCCATATTCAAATATGATGGCTTTGAATGGATGGATCAAGGCTTAACCCAAACGGGGAATTTCAACGTAACTGGGATGTTCTTCAATACCCACTTCGTAAAGGATGTAACCATAAACAATTCAGACAATCACACCAACGCGGTATTCACCCAACTCCTTGGCAACAGATTCACCGTTGCACAACGATTGTCTCTCGATCGCTTGGGATCATACCAAACAGATACCATTACCAAATATCCAATGGGTTATAGCAAGAACTCACAAGATGTTTTGGTGGGTGCCTTCTATGGTACTTATGCCGGTCAAGATGTGGGTTATAGCGATATCAGTGGTTTCCCCGCCATTCCCCTTCCCAACTGGAACGTCAACTACAACGGACTAACCAAAATCAAATTCTTGGGCAATAAATTTAGCAATATCAACATCAAACACGCCTACACAGGTAGATATTCCATTGGCAATTACACCCAAAATTTGAGGTACGACCCAGCTGAATCTGTTTTGATGGGCAAAGACCTTACACCGAAATTCCAAATTGCAGATGCCACCATTTCTGAAGGATTCTTCCCATTGATTGGTTTGAATTTGACCACGAAAAACAACTGGACGGTGGGCATGGAATACAAACGTTCTCGTGTACTAAAGTTGTTTGCCGCCAGCTTTAACCTCACCGAAATGAGGAACAACGAATTCCAATTGAATGCAGGCTATCGCACCACCGGATTAACGTTGCCATGGCGCAGAAATGGCCGTTGGGTATACTTACCCAATGACTTCAGGTTCGATATGACCGTGAGCGTAACAGACAATGTTACCGTGATTCGCAAAGTAGACCTCAATGTCAACAAGTATACTGCGGGTATGACAAACATTCGCATTAGTCCAAGTATCACCTACCAAGTGAATCAAAAAATCAATTTGGCTGTAAAATACAATCGCGTAGTGATGGACCCAAAAGTGGCCACCCAGTTTTATACTGCACTCACCGATTTTGGCATCGAAGCGAGATACACATTTAACTAATCGATGATGAAAAGGCGGTGGATTGTAATCATTTTGTTTTGGTTCTTGGGTTGGACTCAAGGACATGCACAAATGATTCAAACCGGACAGTGGAGAACCCATCTGAGCTATAAAAACGCACTGATATGTGAGGCCACCAACCGATACGTGTACGCCGCATCTGAACAAGGGTTTTTCCGAGTGATGATGAATTATAGCGACATGGAAAAATTGGGAAAGGACGAAGGTTTTGCCAACAACGAAGTAACTGCACTCGCCTATAACCAAGCCAAAGACATCCTTTTCATTGGGTATTCAGATGGAAACATCGACATGCTGCTGAATGATCGCACCATTGTGAACATTTCGGGATTCAAAAACAAGTTGTTACAAGGCGATAAACGCATTTTATCATGCAATTTTCACCAATCCGAAGTCATGGTTTCAACCTATTTCGGTTTGTTGGTGATCAATTTAAACAACTTTGAAATCAACGACAGTTATTCTACCATCGGACCAGGTGGCAATGCCATACCGGTATTCTCATCCGCCATCGTGGGTGATTCCATTTACATTGGCACAGACAAAGGCGTGCGTTTCGCAAAATGGTCGAAATCCGTAAATCTCAATGATTTCACACAATGGCAGTGGGCCATAGAAAACGGAAACATCGCCAAGCAACTCACCGCATATCAAGGCACATTGTTGTTTGAGAGCGACAGCACCATTTACCAATGGAACAAAGGGTTGGTACAATTCTTACCCGAAAAAAGGGCCGTGGCGCGAATTTGGACCAATTCTTTCGGAACACATGTAGCCAGACAAGGCGAAATACGCACTTGGGCCAATGGAAACGCCACCACTGAGAAAATCAATTTGGTTTCGGGCATCACCCAATTTAAAGACGGTATTTATTGGTTTTGCACCGGCATAGGTCCTGGCGTTATCAAAAAAGACCCCAATGGCGAAATCGCTTATATGCCCGATGGCCCTGCGGATCCATCCATATTCAGGATGACCCAAAACGCAGCAGAAATCCTTGCCACAGGCGGCGGCGTGAGCTCAACATTTGGCAATGCCTTCAACAACGCTGGTTTTTATATTTTTACACCTGGCGGTTGGAAAAACAACCTCTCCTCCCCTTTCAATACCAATATGTACGACTTTACTTTCGTACAATATATCAAATCCAAAAATTGGTACATGGCCGCCACCCATTCAAATGGGATTCTTGTGATCAAAGATGGTGTGGTCATCAATCGTTATGATGAAACCAACAGCCCGCTGAAGCGTTTGCCACCCCTCAACCTAATCAAAGCTTCTGGCATCGCAGAGGATAGTAAAGGCAATGTATGGATCGCAGCATTTGGATCAGACGACCCCCTATTTTGTTTAACCAAATCAGGTCAATGGAAAATCGTTCAGGTCCCATCGGCTTGTAAAGAAGTCAAAGATTTGAGCATCGATTACCTCGATCGGAAATGGATGATATTGCAAACCGGCGGTATTCAGGTATTCGATGAGGGCAAAAGTATCGACGCCACCTCTGATGACAAAAGCATTTTTATTGGGACACAACAAGGACTCATCACATCCGAGGTTTTGTCGGTAAAAAGCGATGATTTGGGTTACACTTGGATCGGCACCAACCAAGGCCTCAACGTATACTCCGGCTCATCGAACTTGTTCATTAACCCCAAGGTTGATCGATACATTGTTGACCAAGATGGCGACGTAGGTTATTTGATGGGGGAAGAAACGATCAACGACATTTGCATCGATGGTGGAGGCCGGAAATGGATGGCCACGAACAATGGTTTGTTTCTGGTTGAGCCTTACGGTCAGCGCGTGATGAAACATTTCAATACCGACAACAGCCCGTTACTATCAAATAAAATCATTTGTTTGGGGCAGATAAATACAACAGGAGAATTATTTGCGGGGACAGACAAAGGGATTGTATCGTATCGATCCGATGCGAATGAAGCCGCCGAATTGTTCGATAAAATAAAGGTCTATCCCAACCCAGTACCCCCAGATTATGACGGTTTGATTGCCATTGAAGGGCTAACCAGCAACGCGGAGATCAAAATCACAGATGCCACAGGAAAATTGATTTATCAAACCAAGGCCAATGGCGGCAAGGCAACATGGAACGGGCTTCGACTCGATGGAACCAAGCCCAACTCAGGGGTGCTTTTCGTTTTTGCCATTAACACAGATGGCTCTGAGACCGCGATGGGGAAATTCATTTATATCCACAGCAACCCATAAATCCGAATTATTCCTTAACATTGCTTGATAAATATCTCGCAAATGGTAAAACGCATTTTCAAATATTTGGGCATCGCCACATTACTGCTACTCACAGCGATGTTGGTGAATACACTGTTGCAGAACAAACCCGAGTTTGACAAAACCACTGTAAATACCAAAGACTTAATCAAAGATGGATTCACGCGATATGCAGAATCGATTCGTTTTAGGGTCATTGGACACGATGATGCAGTAACGAACATTGAACAAAACAAAAGTGAACTACGAAGATTCCACGATTGGATGCGTAGTTCATACCCCATTTTGGCAAAAACTGCAAAGTGGGAAACAATCAATGGTGGCAGTTTGCTGATTACGATTAAGGGCCAACAGAATGGTCCGGCGGCGATGTTTTTGGGCCATTTGGATGTAGTACCCGCAGACGACAGTGCGTTGTGGAAATACCCGCCATTTGAAGGACGAATTGTGGGTGATACTTTGTGGGGCCGTGGTACTCTAGACGATAAAAATGCGGTTATTGCGTTATTGGAAGCCGCCGAGCGAATGCTGGGCAAAGGCCAAAAACCCAAAAATAGCATCATTTTAGCCTTCGGTCAAGATGAAGAAACTGGCGGAGCCGAGGGCGCCGTGCACATCCAACAACATTTACTCAACAACAAAATTCCCATATCCTTTATCGCCGATGAAGGCTTTGGTGTAATGAAAGGCATCGTACCAGGACTCGCTAACGACTGCGCCATCATCGGATTGGCCGAAAAGGGCAACCTCACACTCAAACTATCTGTAGAAATCCCTGGCGGACATTCTGCGTGGCCTCACCCCGAAAACACCACATCAGTATTGTCCAAAGCATTATCCAAAATCGAAAATTATCAATTCCCTGCCAAATTAGACGGTCCAGTAAAAGGCCTGTTCGAAGAATCTGCACCCTACATGAATTTTGGCTACAAATTCCTATTCAGTAACCTCGCCATCACAGCACCACTCGTTAAAAGCGTACTAACCAATGGTGTGAAAACCGCTGCAACCATCCGAACCACCCACGTTACCACCGTTATTAAGGCAGGTAATAAAGAGAATGTGGTTCCACCAGCAGCTCAAGCACTCATCAATTTCAGGACCGTACCGAACCAC
>CANHGC010000028.1 GCA_947460045.1 Bacteroidota bacterium
ACACCGCGTCTGCAATGGGTAAGGCCAAATCGCTTTTTTCGCATTTGTTGTAAATCAAATTCGATGCGTAATATCCTTCTGCCACCATGTTCATTTCCAATTGAGCTGCTTTTACGCTGTATCCTTTACCAAGCATGTTTCCAAAGGTTCGATTTCTACTAAACTGGGAGTAACAAGTAACCAACAGATCTCCCAAATAGGCAGCTTCATTCACATCGCGATTTGCCGGGGCAATTGTTTCTAGGAAAAGCTTCATTTCACGAATGGCGCAACTGGTGTATAGTGCCAAAAAGTTGTCGCCATATCCCAAGCCATGTGCAATTCCTGCTCCGATGGCATAAATGTTTTTCATTACAGCCGAGTATTCTGCACCAATGAGGTCACTGCTGCACCAAACTCGGATAAAATCTCCCTCCAAATATGTTTTGATACATTCGGCAACCGATAGTTGATTGGCAGCAACGGTGAGGTAGGAGAGCTTTTCTGCTGCCACTTCTTCGGCATGACATGGTCCCGTGATAATTGCCACTTGGTCCATTGGGATGCCGTGGTGTTTTTCCAGGTATTTGGCCATCACCAAATTTGTGGTTGGTTCTATCCCTTTGATTGCAGACACGTACAAGTGATTTGTAGGTAACACACAACCATTTAAACTCTGATGGATGAATGCCGATGGTACTGCCAAAATGGTGATCTCGCTTCGATTGAGTACATCTTGTAAGTCGCTGCTCACAATCACGCGCTCCGGATGTATTTCAACGCTGGATAGATAATCGGGGTTGTGCAGATGTGTTTTGATGTATTCCGCCTTCTCAGGGTTTCTGATCCACCAATTCACCACATGACCCGCGTCAGAAATCATTTTAATGAGTGCTGTAGCCCAACTGCCACTGCCTATGATTCCGATGGTTTGTTTTGTTGATTGCATAGATAAATTCCCCCAATACTGTTAGGATTACGGCAAAAATACAACTCACGCATCTATTCGATGCATGTGTGAGCCAAATAGCCCTTAAGAAATGATTTGATTTGCGTGGTTTTTGGTATCCACTTTCTCAATGATTTCAGACAAATTGCCTTGCTCATCAATCACAAAGGTAGTCCGGGCAATTCCCATGTATTTTCTGCCATACATGCTTTTTTCCACCCAAACACCATAGGCCAATGCCACGGCATTGTCGGTATCTGCCAGCAAATCAAAAGGCAAATTGTATTTTTCGATAAATTTTTGGTGCTTGGACTCTTTGTCTGGACTCACACCCAAAATGGCATATCCTTGTGCCAACAAAGCCTCGTAATTATCGCGCAAGCTACATGCCTCCGCCGTGCAACCTGGGGTATCGTCTTTGGGATAGAAATACAACACCAATTTTTTACCGGCGTAATTGTTCAAGGTAACGATTTCTCCGCGCTGGTTGTTGGCAGAGAAGTTCGGGGCAGGGGTTCCAATAGTAAGATTCATGATGGTTTAACAATTAATTGCTTAAAGCGTTTTTACGGGTGCAAAGTTCGTCTCTTATGTGTTGCGAAAATTGCAACGCAAAAAAGAGAAGTTACAATTTTTCCAAAACGAATTCGGTCATTCTGCGATACAAATGGTAGCTCGCAGCGCGGTCTCCAATACCATGGTTGCGGTTGGGATAGACCTCGGCATCGTATCGAACACCTGATTTGATCATCGCATTGATCATCTCTGCAGAATTTTGCCAATGCACGTTATCGTCGCCAGTACCATGCACCAACAAATAATTGCCTTTGATGCCATCAGTGTAATTCAATGGTGAATTGTCTTCGTAACCGCGGGGATTGTCTACCGGCCTTCGCAAATATCGCTCTGTGTAAATGTTGTCGTAAAATTTCCAATGCGTTACAGGTGCTACTGCCACAGCGGCTTTGAAAACATCGGCGTGTTTGGTGATGGCACTGCTGCTCATGTATCCGCCAAAACTCCAACCCCAAATGCCAATTCTGCTCGCTTCAACATAAGGAAGGTTTGCCATCTGTTGCGCTGCAAACGCGTGATCGGTGCTCTCCAATTTCCCCAACTCCAAATAGGTCGATTTCTTGAAAATTGCGCCTTTTCGGCCTGTTCCGCGATTGTCAACCACCGTGATCAAATACCCCTGCGAGGCCAAAAACTGGTGATAGAAGAAGTTCCGACTGCCAAACTGATTGCGCACTTGATTGCTGCCAGGTCCGCCATACACAAACATCAAAACCGGATATTTCTGCGTCGGATTGTAGTTGGCAGGGTAGATGGTGTAGGAGGCTTGGGTCGACATCAAACGTTTGTGGATTTGGTATTGCGTGCTTGTAATTGCAGCGTCCCAACCGTTGACTTTTGCCAGGTGCCAAAACTCGGTTTCCCAATAGCCCTTTGCTGTGGTATCTGTGGCGTATTCCCCGAACTTTACCATGCCCAAATTCAATGAGGCCATTTTTTCGGTCCATGCCACGTTCAATTCCACGTCTTTGCTCCATTTGCCGTCCATGCGTTTCAAGCGATGTTCCACCACCGGTTTGTTTGAGTTGTTGCTGCGAGATTCGGTGTAATAGAGGGCATTCGGACCCAAATTTACGTTGTAATTGTAGCCTGGTTCGGTGAGGCGCTTTTTGCCTTTGCCGTTCAAGCCGATGCAATACACATGGTCTTCCAACATCGATTGTTCGCTGCTGCTATATACGATGCTTTTCGTGGCGTCAACATAGCCCAAGAATCGAATCACATCAAAAGAACCTGAGGTAATGGCTTTGGAATATCGTTGGGTTGCGGCGCAATTGGGCGATACATTGCCTTTTTCAATGCAATCGCTATAATCTTGCAAGTACAAATGATTGAATCCCGATTTCTCACTGCTATAAATGAATTGTGTGCTCTTGGGGATGAATGTTAGGTTGTCGGTGATTTCAACGTACGCCGAATCAACCTCCTCCAGGATCAATCCGCAGTCGCCACTCAATGGATTACAAAACAGAAGTTCCCAATGATTTTGCCAACGGTTCAATCGCTGTATGCTCAAAAACTGATCGGTTTGGGTCCACTGAATTCGAGGTAAATACTGGTCCTTTTCACTACCTGTCTTTGCGATGCGCGTTTGCTTATCGCTCAAACTGTAAACATGCACATCCACTTTGGCATTGTCTTCGCCGGCCTTGGGGTATTTCCAATGGGTTTGCGATGGGTAAAGCTCCTTGCTGTTGAACATGTCCATCGAGAATTCCTTCACTTTGCTCTCATCGAAGTGATAAAAAGCGAGGAAACTGCCACTGGGCGACCAGCGCATGCCATTGTCCATGGTGAATTCCTCTTCGTATACCCAGTCTACAGCGCCATTGATGATCTTGTTTTCTGCGCCGTCGGTGGTGATTTGGGTTTCTGTGCCGGCAATCAAATCATAGATAAAAACGTTGTTTTCTTTCACGTAAGCCACCCGTTTGTTGTCGGGCGATAGGGTAGGATACCGCATACGTCCGGGTATGTAGGTGATTTTATGTAATTGTAAATCAACGACATAGCATTTTGCTGTGAATGAATGGCGATAGACTTGCTGCTTTTCGTATTGTACCACCATGAACTTCTCGTCGCCGCTGATTTCGTAGCTGCCTTGAGGCGGAATCTCTTCAAATCGTTTGGCATCGAACAGAATAATGGGGGTAATGGATTTGCCTTCGATGTCTTTTTTGATCAATTGCCAAGGGTTTGGACCAGGGGAAGTGATTTTGTCTGAAGGTTGAGGGCTATCGTCTAGTTTAAATTCAATAAAGTGTTTGCCATCGGGGGCGAATTCGCCGAAGTTGCCCGGTTTGGGATACAGGGCGGGGTCGCGGAAAACTCTCTCCAGTGTAAGGCGTCCCGAACCTTGACCACGGCCTGTATTTTCCTCAACCGCGACGGATGCTTTGGCTGCTGTGTTTTGGGCGATTGATGTTTGGATGCCAAACCCGAAAAGGAATACGAAACTGAACAGTGATTTACTCATGCTTGTCAATGATTTCATGCACTAATGATGTTAAATGCGTTGCAGTTTTACTGTGCTGCGGGGCTTAATAATCACCGGTACCATTTCGTGAGTCACCACGGAACCGTCTAATCCGAACCATTTTTCAGGTTTGCCTGCCAAAACCTTCATGTTGTCGTAGGCTTGCATCACCAAGTCATCGATAATCGACAATTCATTCTCTTGGCTCATTTCTTCATCAACCAATACAAATCGGAAATCGCCCAGGTGATTTTTGTCGATAAATGCGTGGTAATATGGATCCAAATCGATCTCGTCTTTATCAACCATTTCTTGAATCACCATCCTCAAATACACGCTGATTTTTTGTTGAACACGGAATCCCAACCTGAATCTCACACGAATGATATCGTTCTTTTCAACCACATTGATTTTGTATTCCATGGTGTAAGGCTCATCTGTGATTTCTATGTTCACGAACCAGTAAAAATCTGCACGCTTGGGTCGCTTGTACAAGATAGAATAAATCAACGGTGATTCTACTTCGTCATCGGCTTTTGCTTTACTTAGGTAGATAAGGTGTGTGGCAAATTTGGGTAGGGTTGTATCTTGACTCAGCGCACGGAGTTTGTCTCTGTAGCTTGTGAGTTTCTCAGTCACCACCATGCTTTGGTTGATTTTTCCGCCGCGATAGCTGATATACATGACCAGGATGATTCCCGCGCCAATGAGCAATGTTACGAAGCCTCCATCTGCAAATTTACTTAGGTTGGCAATCAAGAAGGCCGTTTCAACCACCACGAATACCGTCATGATTAGGTATACCAAAATGATGTTCCACCGTTGTTTTCTCAGGTAATAGAACAACAAAATAGATGTCATTAGCATGGTAACGGTAATGGCTAAGCCGTAAGCCGCTTCCATTTTGGCACTTTCTTCAAAAATCAAAACGATAAAAATACACCCAATCAAAAGGGCATTGTTTACAACCGGAATGTAAATCTGTCCCTTGATGTTCGTTGGGAACTTAACAGTAAATTTCGGGAAGAAGTGCAATCGAATCGCTTCAGAAACCAAGGTAAAAGATCCGCTAATGAGTGCTTGAGAGGCGATGATCGCCGCCATGGTAGCAATGGCGATACCCACCAACAAAAACCAATCGGGCATTACGCCATAAAACGGCTTCTGTCCTTCTAGCGATGTGCCCACTCTATTGAGTAGCCAAGCGCCCTGACCAAAGTAGTTCATGAGCAAGCTGATCTTTACAAAAATCCATGAAACGCGGATGTTTTGTTTGCCGCAGTGACCCAAATCAGAGTAAAGGGCTTCTGCTCCTGTTGTGCATAGGAATACAGCACCCAACAACAAAAACGCATTTGGGCTTGATTGCAAGAAATCAACGATATAAATTGGGTTGAAGGCTTTTAGTATTTCGGGGTGTTGAATGATTTGGTTGAATCCCAAAACCCCCAACATGGAAAACCAGACGAGCATGATCGGACCGAAAAATTTACCCACGGCGTTTGTCCCCACGCGTTGAAACAAGAAAATCACACAAATGATCGCAATTACGATGGGCACTGTGTGTATTTGGCTGAGGTCATAAGCATAGCCATGTTCTGGGGTGATGTAAGTTAAACCTTCGATGGCTGAAGAAACAGAAATTGGCGGAGTGATAATTCCATCGGCAAGTAGCATTGCACCACCCACGACTGTTCCTACCACCAAATAAGGAAAACGTCTTCTGAGTAAACTATACAATGAAAAAATACCACCTTCGCCATTGTTGTCGGCCTGAAGCGTAAGGATCACGTACTTAATGGTGGTTTGTAGCATTAACGTCCAAAACACAGCACTCAATCCTCCATAAATGAGCGTTTCGCTGATGGGTTTATCGCCCATAATGGCACTCATTACATACAGCGGTGAAGTTCCGATATCGCCAAAGATGATACCGAGGGTAATCAATAGGCCAGCACCGGTGACCTTGTTAATGTTAGAGTGGCTCATTTGTGTAAAAGTGGGGGCGAATTTAATGATGAAATCAAATCTCTTGTAATAAATATTTGTATGTGTTCATTTTGTGAATAAGTGTTAATCACGCCGTTTTTGGGTGGTTGTGGGCTGTGGATGGATGTGTGAAATTAAACAGATTGAATTGTTAAAATGACACTTAAAAGTGAGAACTTTGTGCCGTCGAAAAAACAGCATCTCAAATCCATGTCAACAAAATCAACAAGTTCAAGTAGTTCAGCGATCGATTACCCAGTGAATCACGAGGGTATCAGTACGTTTTATGCCGATTTGGTTTTCGGTCCAAAAGCACAATCCAAGTATCTGTCAACAACCGCACAAGAAGCCATTGAGCAGGCGGCAGGACATGGTCAGCCCATTTCTCGAGAAACGGCAGATGAAGTAGCTGCTGGAATGCAAGCTTGGGCCTTGGATTTGGGCGCAACCCATTACACTCACTGGTTTCAGCCTTTGCGTGGTACTACAGCGGAAAAACACGATAGCTTTTTTGAGCCAACGGGCATCGATACAGGCATTGAGAAATTTGGTGGTAAGGCTTTGGCACAACAGGAGCCCGATGCCAGTTCTTTCCCTAGTGGAGGTATTCGCAATACGTTCGAAGCCAGAGGTTATACCGCTTGGGATCCTAGTTCTCCAGCATTCATCATGGCCAAAGCAGGTGCGAAAACACTTTGTATTCCAACCGTGTTTGTGTCTTACACCGGTGAAGCACTAGATTATAAAGCCCCTTTGTTGAAATCTGTGGCGTTCTTGAAAAAGACAGCTACAGATGTTTGTCAGTATTTTGATAAAAATGTAAACACCTGTTCCATCTCTTTGGGGATTGAGCAAGAATATTTCTTGGTGGATGAGCAACAATTCAAATCACGCCCAGATTTGATGTTCGCCGGTCGTACCTTGATTGGAAATAGCCCAGCGAAAGGACAGCAGTTGGAAGATCATTACTTCGGTAGTATCCCAAACCGCGTGTTGGCGTTCATGGCAGATTTTGAGGAGCGTGCCCATTTGTTGGGTATTCCGTTGCGTACCCGTCACAACGAGGTAGCACCTGCACAGTTTGAATGCGCACCTCAGTACGAGGACATGAACTTGGCAGTGGATCACAACTCTTTGTTGATGGATTTGATGGAGAGTGTGGCCTTGGATCACAACCTTCGTGTGTTGTTGCACGAGAAGCCCTACAAAGGCATCAATGGTTCAGGTAAGCACAACAACTGGAGCATCATCACCAATACCGGGGTGAATTTGTTGGCTCCCGGAAATAGCCCAGAAAGCAACTTGCAATTTTTGACCTTCTTCGTGAATACCATTAAGGCCGTTCATGATCACCGTGATTTGTTGCGTGCCAGTATCGCAACGGCTGCCAATGATCACCGTTTGGGTGCCAACGAAGCGCCGCCAGCGATCATGAGTGTGTTTGTGGGTCACACCCTGGAAAATGTGTTGAACGATTTTGAGTCTGATGCAAAAGTGGGTACCAAAGCCAACGCATCGGCCACCATCAACGTGCCAAATATTCCTGAGATTCTGTTCGATAATACAGACCGTAACCGCACATCGCCTTTCGCGTTTACTGGAAATAAATTTGAATTCCGCGCTGTAGGTAGCTCCGACAACTGCTCAAGTTCCATGGTTGTGTTGAATACCATCGTAGCGAATCAGTTGAAAAACTTCAAAGCGGAAGTGGATGCACACGTAGCGAAAAACGGTGGCAGCGCTGAAGATGCGATCAAGCAAATTTTGCGTACCTATATCACCGAAACCAAGCGCATTTTGTTTGGCGGCAACGGCTACGGCGACGAATGGAAAGAAGAGGCCAAGCGCAGAGGTTTATCGAACATTACCACTACACCAGAAGCTTTGCAAGCGTATTTGACGCCAGAATCAGAGAATTTGTTTGTTGAAAATGGTATTTTCTCGCACAGAGAGTTGGAAGCTCGCACAGAAATTCGCTATGAGACGTATGTGTTGCGTTTGCAAATCGAAGGTCGTGTGATGAATGAATTGGTGAGCAGCTACGTGATTCCAGCCGCTGTGAATTATCAAAAACGTTTGGCCGACAATGTGAATGCATTGAAAGGTATGGGTCTTGCCGCTACAGCCTATAAAGCGCAATCTGAGATTGTTGAATTTTTGAGCAAGCAGATCAATCGCGCTTATGAATTGAATGAGCAAATGACATCGGAACGTGCCAAGGCGAACAATTTGGATCATGCCGATAAGAAAGCGATGGCCTATTGCAATAATGTAAAGCCTATGTTCGATGAGATTCGTGAATGCTGCGATGAGATCGAGCGTGTTTGTGATGATGCCGAATGGACATTGCCCAAATACCGCGAACTGCTATCTTTGAGTTAATATTAACTTGTTTGAAAATATGAGATGTCCCGCGGCGAATGCCGCGGGACATTTTTATTCACGGATAATTACTTTTTGGGAAGCCCCGTTTTTAAACCGTATCAATATGAGTTGGTTCTTCGGAATGTCGCTACCCAAAGGGATGGTTTGGCCCATGGCGTTGCACATTTGCACAATTTCCTTGGCCTGTTTCGATTGAAGTTGAGGTGTGAGCCCCGCATAGCAATCCGGTATTTCGAATCTGCTATAAATGATGGTATCTTGGCTATAGCATAAGTGACTCCATTGAGCGGCCAATATGTATCGCGCTTTTTTGGGGAATCGGTACGAGAGGAATCGACCATTGTTGGTAGAGACCAATAGGTGACTATCTAGGAATTTGTATTTGTTGTAAATGCTTGCATCGCTTGGGTTGTTCCAACGATTAGCGTTGATGGTATCTAGGCTGGGGTCTGAATAAATGCGGAAATAATGCTTCCAACACGAATCTTTGGGGTCTGTTGCAATGAGGTTCATCCATGCGTTGAGTGAATCGCAGCGAGACAAAAAGGGTTGTAGTTTGGCATTCTGGAAGGCGAGGATGACGATCTCTTTGGAAAAAATGGTGTCGCAATTTTTGCATTGATTTTTGATGCTGAGCGTCATTTTGTATTTCCCTGCCGATGGGAAGGTGTAATTGCAAAGGCCGTTGTAATGTTTGCCGGTATCGGTTTTGCCGGTTTGGAAATTATAAAATCGATATTGGTAGTTGAGGCAGGAGTCGGGGTAAATGTTTTCAAGCTGCCACTGGAAGTATCGGTTTTGATTGTATTGCTTGAGTTTGGCGCTAAACCACTGACATTTTTCGGGTTTGCATTTCACGTTGAGGGTGAGATAAATGGTTGTATCGTCTTGCTGGCATTTGTTTCTGATTTGAATTGTGCCATAATAAAGACCTGTATCGGCAAAGACCGCTGTGAATTTTTTTGCCAATGTTCGATACACGGGGTCTGCCCATTTGTCTACAAATTCTGTATTGTGTACGGTGAAACAGGTGTCGGTAGTGCCGGTGATTTCAAATGAATAAACGTTGCACTGGCTGGTGTAATTGAGTGATACTTTTGACCAATCTGTTTGGGATTTGGCGATGTTTGGTGCGCACAATAGTACCATTACAAGTAGTATGTATTTCAAATATTTGAATGGTTGAGTATGCGATTTAATCATCAGGGATAACCAAAAATAAACCGAAAATTTGAAAGAATCGGCGGCAATGTGAACAAAATCACAAAAACTCCCAAGGTTGGGTTTTATTTTTGTAGAAAGATATGGAAAAAGTAGAGTGTTTGATCATCGGTAGCGGTCCTGCAGGTTATACCGCTGCGATTTATGCGGCTAGGGCCGATATGAAACCCGTGATGTACGAAGGTTTGCAGCCGGGCGGACAATTGACTATCACCACAGAGGTTGAGAACTACCCCGGATTTCCGCATGGCGTTCAGGGTCCTGAGATGATGGCGATGTTCAAAGAACAAGCCGTTCGTTTGGGTACGGATGTGCGTTTTGGTATGGTGACTTCGGTAGAGTTTAAGCAAGGCGGACCTCAAAAAGTGATTGTGGATGGTAGCCATGAAATCGAGGCCCAAGCGGTAATTATTTCAACCGGTGCGAGTGCCAAATGGTTGGGTATCCCTTCGGAGCAAAGATTGAATGGTTCTGGCGTGAGTGCTTGCGCTGTTTGCGATGGATTTTTCTATCGCGGCCAGGATGTAGCGATTGTGGGTGCGGGTGATACTGCTTGTGAAGAGGCATCGTATCTATCAAAGATCTGCAGCAAAGTATATATGCTGGTTCGCAAAGAGGAGTTTAGGGCTTCTAAGGCGATGCAGCATCGCGTGTTAACAACGCCGAACATCGAGGTGTTGTTCAATACAGAAACCGATGAGATATTGGGTGATCTTGGCGTTGAAGCGGTACGGGTGAAAAACAACCAAACTGGAGAATTGAGAGAGTTTCCAATTAAAGGGTTCTTTGTAGCCAT
>CANHGC010000029.1 GCA_947460045.1 Bacteroidota bacterium
CTTTGCGCATGACACCATCGATGCAATATTCTGAGATGGGTGGGGTGAGAATGAATTCGCCTTTCACTACAAACAGATTCGAGGCCACCGTTTCGCAGGGTCTGCCGTAATCGTTGAAAATGACAACATCATCTAGTCCATGTTCCTTGGCATACAATCCGGCTAGGGTGTAGGTTAGCGCTGAGCAGGTTTTTAGGGTAGAGGTGAAGTTGTTGTTTTTGGACAATTCCTTGTAGGTGCCCAACGTGAGGCCTTGTTCGTTCCATGGATAAGCGGAATTGTTTTGGGTTTGCTGAATCTCCGTAACCATGGTGGCATCCATTTGGTTGGGGGTATACAATCCAGCAGATTCGCGGAAAAAGGTAAGCCTGATCCGCGCCGATGTCCAACCCGCTTCGCTACAAGCTTTCAGCACCGATGTTTCCCAAGAAATTTCATCCCACCAGATGGGAACGTTGATTTTTAATAACAGGGCTGATTTTTTGATACGGTCTACATGTAGGGGCAATTGTAATATTCTACCTTGCCACATTGTGCAACTTTCAAAAAAACCATCACCGTAGCGGTAGCCGCGGCTGTTGGGGGTGAAATGGGGGGTGTCTTCAGAGACTATTGAGTTGTTAACTAAGTAAATCGACATCGTTATCCGTTTCTGCGCTTGATTTCGTCGCGAATTTTTGCTGCCTTGCCGTAGTCTTCATCGTTGATGGCGTCTTCGAGCATTTGCTCCAACTCTTCCATTGGGAATTTGGCAAAACCGGTATTGGAGGCCACATTGGCGGTGGGTTCCATCAAATCATCTACCAACTGTCCTGGGGTTTCTTCATCATCGAATTCATCGCTTCGTTCGTCGTTGTAAGACGCTTCATCGAGGATTTTCTCAACACAAAAAATCGGACATCTGAATTTGATGCCCATGGCGATGGCATCGCTGGTTCTGGAGTCGAGGACAACCAATTTCGACGTTGAATCATTCACACACAAACAGGTGATTCCGGCGTAATAGATGCCTTCATCGAGCTGTTGAATGTTGATTTCGGTAACGGTTATATCGAACTCACGCAAGGCGTTTGAAAACAAATCGTGGGTCATGGGCCTTGTGGGTTTCATGCCTTCAAGCTCCATGGCGATGGCTTGCGCTTCAAACCCTCCGATGATGATGGGGAGGATGCGATTGCCGTTTAACTCCTTGAGATACAAAGTATAAGCACCATGAGAATGCGCTGGTACGATGTTTCGTATGACCATTTCTACGCGGTTGCTCATAGGGATGTAATGGGGTAAGGGTTAGTTTTTTGCAGCGTTGATCAACTGTGGCAAAATGTCAAAGGCGTCACCAACGATGCCGTAATCCGCCGCCTTGAAAAAGGGTGCTTCAGGGTCTTTGTTGATGGCAACAATTACTTTGCTTGAACTCACACCGGCCAAGTGCTGAATGGCACCTGAAATACCGATGGCGATATATAGGTTGGGCTTGATGGTGATACCGGTTTGACCCACGTGTTCACTGTGTGGTCTCCATTCCATGTCGCTCACTGGCTTTGAACAAGCGGTGGCAGCGCCAAGGGCGGTGGCCAATTCTTCAATCATGTGCCAGTTTTCTGGGCCTTTCATACCACGGCCACCACTCACCACAACTTCTGCTTCAGTGAGGGGGATTTTACCAGTTACTTTGTTCACGGCAGTGATAGTCAATCCAGAACTTCCCACGCTTACGCTGGTAGAGGTGGTTGCACCGGTTGAATCAAAGGTGGCCAACTCAAATGAATTGGGGGTGATGGAAATGACTTTTTTATCGCGCTGTAAATCAACAAAAGAAAAGGCTTTGCCAGAGAATACGCCGCGTTTCACCACAAAACCTTGTGTGGTGTTTGGTAAGCTTACTACGTTTGTTGCCAAAGATGCACCCATCAATTGCGCCAATCTTGGAGAGATGGATTTACCGGTGTAGGTATTGCTCACAATCACAATGGAAGCGTTTACTTCATTTGCAACGGCGTTTGCTGCTAGCGCATAAGCATCTGGCGTGAAAGATTCGCTCGATGCAATGTGGATGGTGGTTTGCGCACCGTATTGACCCAAATCGGCTGTGTTAACGCCGTTTCCAATGGCCAAGGCCACCACTTCGGTACCCAACATATCAGCAACCTGTCTGCCGTAAGATACTGCCTCGAAAGTGGCTTTTTTGAATTTTCCGTCGCTGATTTCAGCGAAAACTAGTACTGACATATTAAATGACTTTGGCTTCGTTTCTTAAAATATCGATGAGTTTACCTGCCTCTTGGGCGTCGATCAATTTCACGCCTGATTTTGCCACTGGCAATTCGTAAGACGTGCATTGTGAAAAGTTTGCGTTGGCTTGAGGTGCCAATACTTGCAAGGGTTTGGTTCTTGCTGCCATGATGCCACGCATATTGGGGATACGCGGTTCACACAAATCCTTTTGAGCGCTTGCTACACAAGGACCTGCGCAGGTGATAGACTCTCTGCCACCGTCAATGTCGCGATCGAAAGAGAATTTGCCATCGGCAAAATCAATTCTTGTCACTACGTTGATGGAAGGAATACCCAACAATGATCCCAACATACCACAAACCACACCGCTGTTGTAGTCGATGCTTTCGCGGCCCGTTAAAATCAAATCATAGCCCAATGCGATTTTTGCTATTTCCTCTGCCACGTACTGGGCATCGGTGGGTTCGGCATCGATTCTGATGGCCTCGTTGGCTCCCATACTCAACGCTTTACGAATCACAGGTTCTGCCTCGGCTTTGCCCACGTGTACAATGGTTAAAGTTCCTCCGTTGGCTTCTGCAATCTCCAAACCGCGAGTAACCGCCAATTCATCGTATGGATTTAAAATGTACTGAACACCCGCAGTGTTAAACTGTGTGTTGTTATCGGTGAATGTGATTTTTGTAGTGGTATCCGGAACCACACTGATGCAAGCAAGGATTTTCATTCCGGTCTATTAAATATTTTACAAAAATAGCAAATTTTCCTCGGCTTTGTTTGAAAGAATCGCGCAAGTTGGTAGTTTCGTTCTTCAAACACATGAATTATCATTTTATTGCGATCGGTGGGGCAGTGATGCACAATTTGGCTTTGGAGCTACAACACAACAATCATCACGTAACCGGTAGCGATGATGAAATTTTTGAACCCGCCAAATCTCGATTGCAATCGGCAGGACTTCTGCCCGAAAAATACGGTTGGCACCCAGATAAAATCACTACTGCGTTAGACGGTGTGATCGTGGGAATGCACGCCAAGCAAGACAATCCAGAGCTATTGCGCGCTTTGGAATTGGGCATCCAAACTTTCAGTTTTCCGGAATTTATTTACCATCACAGCAGAAATAAAACCCGTTTGGTGATGGCCGGAAGTCATGGCAAAACCACGTGCACAGGCATGTTGATGCACATATTGAAAGCGTATCGCGATTTTGATTATTTGGTGGGATCACAATTGCCCGGCTTTGAGCGAATGGTGCGATTGTCCGATGCACCACTCATCGTGATCGAAGGCGACGAGTACCTCACATCGCCCCTAGACCTTCGCCCCAAATTTGTTCATTACAAAGCCCATGCGGCCATGATCACCGGCATCGCTTGGGACCACGTAAACGTTTTTCCCACTGAAGAAATTTATCACAATCAATTTTCATTGCTGATTGATACGTTGCAACCGGGCGGACATTTGTTCTGGTTCGATGGGGATGCAGAGCTGAAACACATCGCAGAAAAAAGTGGATTTCCTCAACAAGAAAGTTACGATGCGCCAGAATATGAAAATGTGAAAGGGGGTACCATCGTATCGGTGAATGGAGAAAAGTATCAATTGCCATTTTATGGCCGACACAATCTGCAGAATGCGGCGGGGGTAGTGAAGATGGCATCAACCATTGGCATTACGGAAGCGGAAGCATGGACCGCATTGGAAACCTTTCCTGGCACGGCCAAGCGATTGGAGCCCATTCTTGAAACTGAAAATCTCACGGTTATTCGCGATTTCGCCCATGCGCCATCAAAAGTACAAGCATCGGTATCCGCTGTGCGGGAGCAATACCCCAATCACAAATTCTTGGCGGTGTTTGAAGTGCATACCTACAGCAGTTTAAATCCCGATTTCATGGGTCGATACAAGGGCACTTTGGATCCAGCCGATGCGGTTTGCGTGCTGTACGATCCCCATGTTTTCGAACTCAAACGCATGGAAGTGCCATCGAAAGAAACCATCGAACAGCGTTTTGGGAAAGGACAGGCACTGAGTGATTTATCGTCGCTAAAACATTGGCTCAGCGATGCCATGGAAACCCATCAGCCCATGGTGGTATTGCTTATGAGCAGTGGGAATTTGTGCGGACTCTCTGTGGACTATTTTACCGATTCCAATCGCTCGTAAACGGCTTGTAGCAGCTGTCCACGGAATCCTTGTTGCGATATTTTCTTGTTCCATTCGCTGGGGTAGGTTCTGTTCGATAAAAACACAAACGTAATGCCGTTGGCGGGGTCAGACCACGCCCAAGTGCCGGTGTAGCCACTGTGTCCGAACAGCGAATTGGGTGCCCATTCAAATACATTGGCCTTGTTGCCCTCTTTGCCGTTGGGTTTATCGAATCCCAAACCGCGGTATCCCGATTTTCCTTTGGGGTTATTGATGCGGGTGAACAAATCCACTGTGTTGGGCTTCAGTAAATAACCGATGTTCTCGCCTGCATAGCCTTTTTCTTGTAACATGTACATCAGTCGCGCCAAATCCATCGCATTGGAAAACAAGCCTGCATTGCCTGAAACACCGTTCATGAACATCGCGCTGGGGTCGTGAACAATCCCCCTCACTTCGCCCCGAGGCCACAGAGAATCAATCAATGTTGGGGCAATTCGCTCGAGCGGAATTCCCTTGTCAATGGGGAGATAACCCATGTTCTTTAATCCCAAAGGACGGTAGAATTGCTGGTCTACAAATTCGTTAAGCCCCATGCCAGTTTTGTATTCGATCCACTTCCCAAGCACAATCATGTTGATATCGCTGTAGATATAGGGTTTTCCTGGGTCGATTTGGGCTTTCAGCATCCAATTCCAGGCAGAATCAGACCATCGAGAATTTAAACAACTGCTGGCACTGAGCATGAGGTATTCCTCCGTGGGAGCATCGCCGGGAAGTGTGGTTCCTGTAGGTGATTCAATGGATGGGGACTTTTGTGGGTTGTTGTAGATGACTTCACATGCCATTGATTCTGCACCGCGTTGAATCGCCATTTTTTGCAAAGGAAGAAATGCTGGGAGTCCGCTTTGGTGGGTGAGTAGCTCACGAAATGTCAGGTTTCCGATACCGCTTTGAGCGATGGTAGCATCTTTCCAATGGTTCTTGATGGGATGATCTAAGTGCAACCCTTTGGTGGTTTCGTAGATTTTCATGAACGCCAAGGTGGTTGACGCGATCTTGGTGATAGACGCCAGGTCGTAGACATGGTCTTGATGGGCCGGGATGGCATCTCTTTCCCACGGGTCTTGGACACTGCCAACCTGTAAATTGGCGGCAATCAATCCGTTCTTCAGGACAACCAATTGTGCCGATGGGAAGATTTCTCTGGCCAAACCCTCGCGCATCAAAGAGTCCAAAACGGCCAATAATTCTGGGTCATACCCTTGGATTTTACCATGTGTGTAATCCAATTCTGTACGATTTCTAACTACCTGTATCCCCGGCAAAGCCACATTGTTGCTGCTATAGTGGTGAGAAAGCCCAAACGCCATGCGCAGCGCAGATTTCAAAGCATATTCATTGTATTCGTGCGCCAATACAATGGGGGTGGTACAAGTTTGTTTTGCCAATGATTGAACGGCGTATTCATGTCCAAAATGGATGTATATAGTGGGTTGATGAATGTTGTTGCCCAACAGACAAAGCTTTTTCGCCCACTGCAATGGGATTTGGCGCGATTTAACACCCCAAGTGGGCCAATCCATCCCCATGACCAACAGTGGGTATTGACTGAGTTTTTTTAAGGTGGTATCGATGCGTATACTATCCGATGACCAAGGAAGTTGATGAATGCCAATCCATCCCCTGCGGTATTGGGAAATCCACGAATGCAACTGTTTGGGAATGCTATCGCCAATGACCAAGGCGTAAAGTGTGTCGTTGTTGTATCCAGACGATAAAAAATCATTGGGTGAATGCAAGGCAATGTCGGGGGGGTGGGTGTCAGCTTTTACGCTTGTTTGTTGGGTATTGCTATCGCCAAATCGACAAAGAATCATCGCTTCGTCGTACACCTGTTGTGCATACAAACGATTGTATTTTTGTTTGATTTCAAATAGGTCTGCATCCAAATTTACGGGATCTACAAAGCGATTTTTAAACAATCCCAAATCGTATTTGGTTGCCAATAAACGAATTACGCGCTCAGCAATTTCGGCGCTATCGATTTCTCCTTTGCTTCGGCTTTTCTCTGCGGAATCCAAAAATCCAACCACATCCTCGGGGAATAAAATGATGTCGTTTCCGGCCTTCAGTGCCAACAAAGCCACATTTGCGGGGGATGCCATCTTCGCCACGCCTTTCATGTTCAATGCATCGGTGATGATGAGTCCGGTATATCCCAAATCTTTTCGGAGCCATTGCGAAACGTATCGGGGCGAAATGGAGGAGGGCAGAGGGTTTAAAGAATCCACGCTGAGAACCTTGAGGTGGGCAACCATGATCGAAGCAACACGCTCTTGGATCATGTGTTCAAAGGGAGCAAGGTCTTCGCGCATCAAGGCGTCAAGGGGTTTTTCAACCACGGGAAGGTCTTTGTGTGAATCGGTTTTTGTATCGCCATGTCCCGGAAAATGTTTGGCGGATCCCAACACGCCTTCACTTTGCATGCCCCGGGTTAAAGCCGCGGCCATGATCGATACATTGTGAGGGTCTGAGCCAAAACTGCGAAAACCAATGATGGGGTTGTTGGGTTCGGTATTCACGTCCACCGATGGTGCAAAGTTGATGTGAATGCCCAGTCGCTTGCATTGAGCCCCCATCGAAGCGCCCGTTTGGTATGCCAAGTGCGCATTATAAGTAGCCCCCAAGGTCAATTGGAAAGGATATTTCTCCATGCCCGTTAATCGCATCGCAGGTCCCCATTCACCGTCGATGCCGATGAGCAACGGCAATTCACTTTCTTGTTGGAAATAATTGGTGAGGTATACCTGGTTCAGGGGCTGTCCTTGGAAAAAAATGATGCCACCCACACCGCACTCTCTTATTTGATAGAGCAATCGCTTCTGGAATAGCTGTGAATCCAACATTTCATCGGCCCGAAGTTCTCTGCTCCAAGCCGGAACCATGAGCGTTTGGGCCAATTGCTTTCTGAACGAAAGTTTTTTGACGATGGATTGGGCAAATTCGATACCCTCATTGGAATGCTCAAATCCTTGGGAAAAGTCTTTTTGAGCCCATGACATTGAATGTATAGCGAAGCATATAACAGCCGTGGCCACTTTTTTCAATGAGTTTGGTATCATCTTGCAAAACAAGGCAATCCACTTCAATGTAACCAAATATTTTCTCCCTTCGATTTGTGGAAAACCATCCAAGAGTTTGCGATATTGCGGGGCAAAAAAAAATATTTCAAATACAAAGCCACGAAAATTGTACTGCCATTGTCTAACTGTGGCAACAGGCATTTTTTAAGATGTGTTTAACGATATCGAATGACGGAAAAAGAATTGGTAGATGGATGCATTCGCGAGGATCGAATTTGCCAACGGGAGTTGTGGAATCGATACTCGAAAAAAATCATGTCGCTGTGTTTGAGATATTGTAACAGTCAAGAAGAAGCCGAAGACGCACTCATGGAAGCCTACGTAAAGATATACGACAACCTAGCGAAATTCAGATTCCAAAGTTCTTTGGAAACATGGATGCGCAGGGTGGCTGTGAATTTGTGCATCAACAAAATTCGGGCGAGAAAGCACATTTGGTCTTCCATCACTGAAGATGAATATCGGTTGGGTTACACCGATGATGCGTTCGATAATTTGCAAGTAGATCAAATCATGAAAATGGTGGAGGCGCTGCCAGTAGGATATCGTACCGTATTTAACTTGTACGCGATTGAGGGTTATTCTCACAAAGACATCGCAGACATGTTGGGTATCGACGAAGGAACCAGCAGGTCGCAATTTTCAAAAGCCCGTAAGGTGCTGCAACAATCAATAGACAAAGCTGAAGGAGGGTCATTGGCTTCATAATCATGGAAAATCAAAGGTTACATACAGATTTGAGAAACAAACTCCATGATTTGGAATCCCCTTTCAATGATCGCGTTTCGTTTGAGGCGGTGATGGAAAAGCGCAAACGTAAAAAACGTCGCGTCATATTTTGGATTCCCACTTTTGCCGTAGTTGCTGGGTTGTTTGTAGTGGGTGGTTTGGGCATGTTGTGGGTTTCAACGGATCAATCACCCGAAAAAGCCCCCCAGATGGCCTTTTCTAAATCCGTTTACAAACCCAAATTCGCACAGAAACGTACTACAGATAAATCTCAGACCTTGACATTGGGCGCAGCATCGGCATCGACCGAAATAGGGTTGTCAGAATCCGCAGTTTCGTTAGCAAGAAAGAGGGCTTTGTCTTCGCGGCGGGTAATTACGGTGTCAAAAATCGAAACCGCATCGCCCGGATTTGAGATCCCTGAAATCGCATCGCCCGAAATACCCAAGTCTATTGAGAGTGGGATCACTTCTTCTGTATCGAGATTTATGGCCAAGGCCGAATCGCCCGTTTCACTGAGTGTCCCTACAGTCGAATCGCCTTTGGTCAATGAAACCAATGTGCTTGAAGCTGCACACAAAGATATGTTGTGCGATCCTCAAGGGTTGAAGTTGGTGGAAATTGGTGTATCGGATCCCGAAAAAACGTACTTAGAAATTCCTGAAGGTGAATATGAAAGAAGTTGGGACCCTGAATTGCTCAAATCCAAATGGTATGCTGAAATGTCGGCCACTACCGGCAGTAAAGTGGTGATCAATTTCAATGAAGATGATCGATTGAGTGTGTTGGGAAATATGTACCACGCCAATTATCATGGCTTGATATTGAAAGATGTTGGAAGCGGTTTCATGGTGGGCGGTGGATTCAGTTACGGCGAATGGATTGGCAATGGTGAATGGAGAACGAGGGAATTTGAGGAGAGAATGGAAATAGATACCTATGATGTGGTAGTGATGATTCCTCCCGTTCAATCGGTGCGTGTGTACGATACCACTTACAACCAGGTTCGGGTTGAGGAAATGGGTAAAATCAATTATCGCATCAATAAAATCGCCATCCCAATCGCGTTGAGGTATAATTTTATGCTGGGGAAAATGGCATGGCGAGTGGGTGCTCAAGTGAATCCCGGAATGACGTTAAAGACCTCTGGAGATTTCTTTGGAAAAACAGAATTTATGCCCATTCAGCAGCAACGCATGTTTACGTTGGATATGAAATTGGCAACGGGTCCAGCTATATCGGTTTATAAAGATTGGATATTGATCCTAGAGCCAAACATGATGTATCAAACGTTCAACGACCAGGTAGCCAAAAAGACTCGGGGAAAAACACTCACCGGATTTGGAGTGAGTGTATTGCATAGATTTTAATCGAGCGTAAATTTCTTACACGCGTTTGGCGTGGATTAAACCATTTGGCTCCTATCAACGGATTAAACCGTTTCGTTCCAACCAAAAATGTCTTCTGCTTCGCCAAGTCGAATCGCATCGAGCCATTGTTTGATAGCATCTGATACGTCGGTATTTCCTTGGTCTAAAACTTCATGATAAATGGATTGGTGGCCAAAGCCCTGAATGCGAATCAAGGTAGCGGCGGTTCCAGTGATGAAAATCTCGTGAAGTTCCCCGGCTTGTAATCTTTCGATCAATTCCAATACGGATAATTCACGTTCAATCACGGAGTGACCCAATTCTCTCAAGCCTTGGATGACACTGTCGCGCGTGATGCCTGCCAACAAGGTATTCCCCAATTTGGGTGTGATGATTTCATTGTTGAAAACGGCAAACATGTTTGTAGTTCCGGTTTCTTCCACCAATGTGTGGGTGAGGGGGTCGGTCCATAAAACTTGGTCGTAGCCTTCGTTTTGCATTTATCGTTGGTGCTTGGTTTTATGGAATTACTATTCTTGCC
>CANHGC010000030.1 GCA_947460045.1 Bacteroidota bacterium
GCACCCGCCAACATGTAACCAGAACGCTCCACCTGAGTGAAAGCATACCACTGATTGTATTCGTTGGCATTGCTTCCGAAAATACAATTGGCATCCGCAGCAGAACTCGTAAAACCAGCCGCCTTCGCCTTAGACACGTAGTCCAAAGCTTTGGTGTGCCAATTCGCATCACGATTGCTAATTCTCATCGCATAACGCGCCTTGATGGCATACGCCAAACCCTTCCACTTGGCAGCGTCGCCACCATAAATGAAATCATCAGAGCCAGGAGCCAATGCGTTTTCGGTTTTATCCAACAACACAACCGCTTCGTCCAACATCGTTTGCATGGCAGCTATCACGCTCTCCTGAGCATCATACTTGGCACTGTACTCACCCGCCTCGCCATTCAACGCTTCAGACCATGGAATGTCTCCCCACATGTCTGTAGCAGCACCCAACATCATCGCTGTCATCACTTTGGCCATACCCTGATAAGTAGGATTTGCGTCGCCCGCAGCCTTTTCCAACAAACGCATGTTCTTCAATCCACCTTTGTAAATGGTTCCCCATTCGTTTTCTACGTCGCCCTCATCAATGATGTAAGCGCCTTGATCCAAAGATTGATTCGATACACCTTCGCTGTGCTGTGCCCACATGCTGGTAGTGCGCGACAACGATCCGCCATACGTGGCAAAAACAGCCAACTGACAAGCGCTATTCAACAACGCAGGGTTTGCTTCCGATGGAGCATTGGGCGATACTTCGTGCCCAGAAACCCACTTCTTACAAGAAGTAAACAACACTGCGGTTCCCAATATTATTGCAAATAATTTTTTCATTGTTTTAAACTTTAACTGTGATTAAATACCCAACTTGATATTGAACATGAACGACTTCAAACCTGGGTTGTTGAAATAATCAAAACCACCAATGTTAGAGCTTGCACCCGTTAAGCTGGTCTCAGGATCAACACCGGGATATTTGGTGCTCAACCACAAGTTGCGGCCCACCATACCCAAGTCAACATAACTCAAGTTTTTGTTGCCCTTCAAGTTGATTCTGTAGCTTACACCCAACTCACGCAAACGTACCCAAGAACCATCATAAACCGCCATTTCAGCAGAGCTACCTGGGCCATCACCCAAGTATGAACGATAGTAGTTGAATGCACTAATCTCTTTGGTGTTGTTTTCAAATGTCAACTCACTCTCGTTTGTGATCAAACCAGTTTTAGAGTCGTATTTTGGTGTTCCAGACACAATGCGCTTACCCTCAACGGTGTAAGTAGCATCGCGGTTGGCAGCATCTTCAACAATTCCATATTGCGACATACGGGCATAAGTTCCACACCAAATGTCACCACCCTTGCGAACATCAACCAATGCGGTGATGTTTAATCCTTTGATATTCAAAGTATTGCGCAAAGAACCGATCCAATCAGGGTATGGATTACCAATGTTTCCACGTGTGTTGTTCAACACAGGCAAACCGTTAGCACCAATGATCATCGAACCATCAGAATGGCGTAAAACGCGTGAACCATACATAGAACCGTAAGATTGTCCTACAATTGCATAAGATCCAATGCTGGCAAAAGCAGATTCGATGTTGATTTCATCCACACCAGGCGCCAAAGACAACACTTCGTTTCGGTTCAAACCAAAGTTGGCAGCAATTTCCCAAGTCAAATTCTTGTTCTTGATGGCAGTAACACCCAACATCAATTCAATACCTTTGTTGGTCATAGAACCAGAGTTCTGACGAACACTTCCGTATCCGCTTGAACCAGCCAAAGGCATGCTCACCAACAAGTCCGTTGATTTTTGCTCGTACAAAGTCAAATCAATGGTCAAACGACTGTCGAACATACGAACATCAAAACCCAACTCAGTGCTGGTTCTGCGCTCAGGCATCAAACCTTGGTTACCCAAACCATCGCCTTGTCCAAATCCGTTTTGACCCAAGTAAGGGAATCCCAAACCACCGGTGAAACCATCGGTGTACAAAGGCTGTCCGTAGTACGTACGAGTAGCATACGCAGGGGGGTTGATACCCGCTTGTGCATAAGCAACACGCATTTTACCAAAAGAAACCAAACCACCTTTTTCCATCAACTCAGAGAAAACCAAAGATCCACTCACCGAAGGATAGAAGAAGCTGCTCTTGCGATTACCGAAAGTAGAAGCCCACTCATTACGTCCACTGGCGTTCAAATACAAGAAATTCTTATAGGCGAATTCAGCACCTCCAAAAATCGCTGCGTTCTTCGTGGTACCATAACCTTGAGAAGCATACAAATTTGAAGCATTGCTCAAGTTATAGAAATTTGGAACGGCCAAATCACGACCGCGCAAATACTGATCGCTAGATGTACGTGTGTTTAAGTTGTTACCCAACGTCACATTCACGCCCAAGTCTTTGTTGATCTCACGATTGGCATTCAACACCAAGTCGCTGTACAACTCACGGTAGCGCAATACATTCTGTGAAATTTCACCCCCTGGAGAGTTATCAGGCTGCCAAGAACCTACTGCAAAAATTTGCTGACGGCTATCGGTATATTGGTCAGTTCCTACACGATAATTAAGTGTCAACCAGTCCATTGGCTTGTACTGAGCATTCACATTTCCAATGATACGATTCACGTCATCAGTAAATGGATTGCGATTTACAGTCCAATAAGGGTTATCGTAAATAGGGAAATATTGGTGTTGCGAACCGTCTGTGTTGGTATAACCATCAGCACCTGTACCGCCTTTCAAATCAAAATCGGCAGGAGCACGCATCAATCCCAACATCACACCAGACAAGTTAGAACCATTCTGAGCACGTGTACCGCCTGAATTGATCAAGTTCACACTGCTACCTACGCTCAACTTATCAGTTACACGGCTATCGGTGTTTACACGAACAGTAGTACGCTTGAAGGTGGTATTTGGCACGATACCGTTTTGTTGGGTATTACCCACAGAAAAACGAGCAGAAGTATTTTCTCCATTCACCGTCACACCCAAATTGTTGGTCATCGACATCGCCGTTTGGAAGAAATTTCCAGCATTGTCAAATGATTTACCATCAGCAATTTTAGGACCCCAGCTATTGGGAGTTACTGCTGCAGCACCTTCATCAACCAATTTCCAACCGGTAGGGATGGTACCTGCAAAGTTCTTGCGAACACCCGCAGAGTCGATTTTCTGACCACCGCCACCAAGTCCTTGACCATAAATAAATTGTCTAGCTGGTAGTTTGTTCACTGAAGACCAATCCATGCTGCTCGACAATTCAGCGCTAAAACGCTTGCCACCTTTGGCACCACGTTTGGTGGTGATGATAATGGCACCGTTTGCACCACGTACACCATATAAAGAAGCCGCAGCTGGGCCCTTCAATACAGTGATGGTCTCGATGTCATCCGGGTTAATGTCCACCGCACGGTTACTGTTGTTCACCCCTTGTAAATTGGAGTTGAACGGATAGTCACCCGCAGTTGATTGGTCCGTACTGTTGTCGATGGGTACTCCGTCTACAACAAACAACGGCTGGTTGTTTCCAGTAAACGTAGCAGCACCACGCAACAAGATTCTAGAACTGGCACCAGGTGTACCAGACGAACTGGTTACCAATGCACCGGCAACTTTGGAGCTCAACGCTTGAACTACGTTCTGTTCACCAGATCCCACAAGTTCTTTACCTTTAACGGATTGAACTGCGTAACCCAATGCGCGTTGCTGTTTTTTGATACCCAAGGCGGTTACCACCACCTCTTCAACCCTACCGGTGTCGGATGCTGACCCTGCCGTCTGCGCATTTACTGCGGCGATGGAAGATGTCAAGATCACGGCGGCCGCTAAGGGCTTGAGTAATTCTTTAAAATTCATAGGCTATTTATATTGGTTTAACAAACAATTGTAGTTAAGAATATGTAAACAATCAATATCTCTCGATAAAATTTTCACTAAACCGCCACAAATTTTATTCACATTTTAAAATTTTCAACTGGTCTATCTGGATGCATATATGACACTTATCGACGTGGCAATCGTGTTTTAGGCAAAAAAAAGGCGCCCATGGGCGCCTTTTCACTATTACAGTAACTTAATTCTATTTTAATATGTCCCTTGAAATAACCACACGCTGCACTTCGCTCGTGCCTTCATAAATCTGTGTGATTTTCGCGTCGCGCATCATTCGCTCAACATGGTATTCTTTCACATAGCCATAACCACCGTGAATTTGTACCGCCTCAACGGCTGTTTTCATAGCTACTTCAGAGGCAAACAACTTGGCCATTGAACTCGCACGGTCATAATTCATGTGCTCATCCTTCATCCAAGCCGCCTTCAAACACAACAAACGGGCTGCTTCAATTTCAGTAGCCATATCCGCCAATTTAAAAGCAATTGCTTGGTGATTCATGATCTCAGTACCAAACGCTTTGCGCTCTTTTGAATATTTCAACGACAACTCATAAGCGCCACTGGCAATACCCAAAGCTTGTGCAGCAATACCAATCCTACCACCGCTCAACACCTTCATGGCAAACTTGAAACCAAATCCGTCTTCGCCGATGCGATTGGCCTTTGGCACCTTTACATCTTGGAACATGATACTATGCGTGTCACTACCGCGAATTCCCAACTTGTCTTCTTTCTTACCTACCGTAACACCATCCCAAGCTTTCTCAACGATGAATGCGTTGATGCCTTTGTGCTTTTTATCTACATCGGTTTGAGCAATCACCAAATAATAGCTGGCAGAATTACCATTGGTAATCCAGTTTTTGGTGCCATTCATCAAATAATAATCACCCATATCAACCGCAGTGGTTCGCTGACTCGTAGCATCACTACCGGCCTCAGGTTCGCTCAACAAAAAAGCGCCAATCTTCTGTCCGCTTGCCAACTCCACCAAATATTTCATCTTCTGCTCTTCGGAACCATATGTCTCCAACCCCCAGCATACCAAAGAGTTGTTTACACTCATACAAACACTTGCAGATGCATCAATTTTTGAAATTTCTTCCATCGCCAATACATAGGAAATGGTGTCCATTCCACCCCCACCGTATTTGGGGTCAACCATCATTCCCATGAAGCCCAATTCACCCATTTTCTTGATCTGCTCATAGGGGAATTTCTGTTCGTTATCACGCTCGATTACGCCGGGCAACAACTCGGTTTGTGCAAAATCGCGTGCCGCTTGTTGCACCGCCAAATGCTCTTCTGTCAATTCAAAATTCATCATGTCTTTTGATATAAATCTTTACAAAATTAGTCAATTTACTGATTAT
The DNA here is from genome assembly GCA_947460045.1 of Bacteroidota bacterium. Lineage (GTDB taxonomy): Bacteria > Bacteroidota > Bacteroidia > NS11-12g > UBA955 > UBA955. Next base: position 5,273 of record CANHGC010000030.1, read on the forward strand.
CTCTCCACTCATACACCCACTGAGCCTGAATCATCTCCAAATGGCCCTCATTGCTATCATCGCGCAATCCTGCAAAATTGGGTATCTCCAACACCCATTCCAACAACTCCGTAAATCGGATGCGGTAAATCTTGGCCTCCGAAAAGTCATCGCCAAAACGTTCGTATAATTTCATTGCAATGTCTTCGTAATCAGACCATTGTATTGGGGGTTCGTACATTTCCATCTTTGTTTAATTGTTGTATTAATGACCTATTATTCCGCTTTGATCTGGAATGGTAACCACCAAATTGCCATCCGCACTCAACTTGCACTGACAAGCCAATCTGCTGTTGTACTTTGGATTGCGCGCCCTATCAACATACTCCTCTTCGCGATCGCTCATGTCTGGCAGCATTGACTCGCCCTGTTCTACATATACATGACACGTTGAACAGCCACACACACCACCGCAATTGTGATTCAACTGTATGTTGTTGTCTAGCGCAACCTCCAAAATGGATTCTCCCTCAAAAATATCAACCGCAATGCTTGGTCTGTTTTTCTCTTCAAACTGAAAGGTGATTTGTCCCATAATTCTGTGCAAAATTAATACTTACATTCGGCATTGGTTCATGATCCTGTGGAATTAATCATAGGAAATTTGTATCTTTGCACCTCGTTCTATGATATCTCGAAGACTCGTTCGCATCAAAGCACTTCAAGCGCTTTACTCTTTTCAACAAGGAGATTCCATTGCCCAGTTTCAATGGCCCCAACTAACACCCAAAGAAAAAGATTATTTCAACGAGACCCTTTCAAACCTCGTAGAATCCATTCAACAAAGTCACGATTTTTGTCTTTTTCTGCTCGATTTCCCCTTTCAACTGTCTCAATATCTGCTCGAAGAGCAAACATTAGAAAAGGCCAAGTTTTATCCAGATCAACAAAAAATTAGATCCCTGGGCCTTTTGGATCGAATGCCCCTCATCAAATACCTGCACCGCGCAGTATCAGATACTCAACGCAAATCCTTCCCCTTCGATTGGTCTGATTTGAGCGCCCAATTCCCCGGCTGGTACCAATGGATGCAAGAATGGACGTTCGTGCAAGACATGAACATCTTCGACGAACCCACATTTGAACAACAACAGGCCTTCCTGGAAGAGTTTTATGCCAACCTTTTCGAAACAAAAGAATCATTTTTCGATAGCCTAAACGATTACTATTCCGGATGGGGCGATGACGAATTGTACACCACCCGAGAAATCGAAAAAACCATCCAAGGCGCGAAATCCAACGGAACCGTTCCCGTAGCTGGCTCACCCACAAAAGATTCAGAAGAAATCGAAATGGCGCAACACCTGTTTCTTACCACCGCAAAAAATAGCGCTGCATACGAAGCCCAAGTGGCAGAAATATCCGATAACTGGGACCCCTCAAGAATTGCAGTGATGGATTTGCTCATCATCAAACTCACCCTCACCGAATTCTTACACTGCCCCACCATACCGGTGAAAGTCACCATCAACGAATATTTGGAAATCACCAAAAATTATAGCACGCCCAACAGCAGCCGCTTCGTAAATGGTGTACTCGATAAACTTCGCATTGTCATGGAAGATCAAGGACTCATCGCCAAGAGTGGACGAGGCCTACGCGATAAATAATCGCTACATACTTCTGACTAAGCCGAACGCAACAACAACAATTTATGTATTTCGTGAACCTGCTCTATGATGGAGCGGTCTCCGTTGTTGTGGATCAAAAACGCGCATCGATCCATCCACTGCTCCTGGGCCCACTGTGATTGCATGCGATCCTCCACCTCGGCCTCGCTCAATCCATCCCGGTCCATCACCCTCCGCATTCGCACAGACCGATCTGCCACCACCCCTATCACCAAATCTACCGTTGCGTCTGCGCCAGACTCAAACAAAATCGCCGCCTCCTTAATCACATAGGCATGGCCCGCTGCCATCATCTCCCCACACCACAACTCAAAATCTTTAAAAACCCGGGGATGAACCAACTCGTTCAATTTCACCCGCAACCCTGCATCCGAAAAAACTTGGGACTTCACCCACTCTCTATTGAATTCTCCTGTGGCCAGGTACGACATCTCACCCAACAAATCCTTTACCTCTTTCTGCAACTCAACATCGCGAACGTACAATGATTTTGCCCGCTCATCGGCATAGTATACCGGCACACCCAACTGCTCGAAAACCCTACAAACAGAGGTTTTTCCGCTGCCGATTCCACCGGTAACTCCAACCGCCAACATGACTGCCAAATTATGCAGTTGCCTCTGGATACGCAGCCTGCGTTAACTCCATGCTCACCGCGCTCTTTTCAATCTTCGCCTTTCCCTCTTCCATTTCAATCACAAAATGAGTATCTCCCACCGTTGTGATCTTGCCATGAATGCCACCGGTTGTTACTATTTTCTTTCCCTTCTCCAAACTTTCCATGTACACCTTGGCTTTTTTCTGCTTTCGCATTTGTGGCCAAATCATAAACACAAAAAATACTGCCATGATGAGCAACATCATCAACATTTGCGATGATCCGCCCGGTTGTCCTTGTAAAATATTCATATTATCTGTTAGTTGTTTTTTATCAATGTCCTGAATGCGACCCATCTTCACCACCCATCATCTCCTCTTCAGAAACGCTGCCTTCTGGTGCGATCACATTGGCCTTAAATTTCAAAACTACCTCAGTGGTTTTGCTGTTTTCAAATGTAACCGTAATGCTCTTTTCGTTTAAAATACCACCAGGTCCCCCTCTGTTCGAACTGTTAAATGTAGCCGTAACCTTTCCAGATTTTCCCGGTGCCACCACTTCATGCGTGTATTCTGGCGTTGTACACCCACATTGAGCCACCACATTCGCAATGCTAATGGGCGCCACGCCGGTGTTTTTAAAAGTATACGTGTGCTGCACGCTTTCACCATCTTTTACATCGCCAAACATAAACACCGTGTCCTTGAACAACACATCGCCCAACGGACCCTTGTTTTTATTCACCGGATTCTCTGCCGTTGCAGTGTTTTCCTCGATGTCATCTGTTTCAAACGACCCTGATCCACAGGCGCTCAAGGTAAGTAACAAGGCCGACAAGTAATAAACGTGTTTTCGCATTTGTCAAAAATATCAATTATCCCCTAAAGTTGGGTTTTCTCTTGTTCAAAAAAGCATCCGTACCCTCCTGAAAATCAGGTGTTTCAAACGCTTCGCCAAATTCATAGATTTCGCGCTGCATCCCATTCACATTGGGTCTGAAATAATCATTCACGCATTTAATTACTTTGTTCACCGCGCTTGGGCTTTTGCCACATATTTTCTTTAACAACGACCGTGTTTCCGACATCAGTTCGGCGGGTTCAACCACACGGTTTACCAATCCCAAAGTAAGTGCCGTTTGTGCATCAATGGCATCGCCCGTAAGCAACAACTCCATCGCTTTCCCCTTTCCCACCAACTGTACCAATCGCTGTGTACCGCCATAACCCGGAGGAACGCCCAAGTTCACTTCTGGTTGTCCAAATTTGGCTTGTGTGCTGGCCACCCTCAAATGACAGGCCATCGCCAACTCGCAACCGCCACCCAAAGAAAAACCGTTAACAGCAGCAATCACAACCTTGTTTCCGTTTTCGATGGAGTTCATTACATCATGACCATCTGCGCTCATGCGAGTGGCTTGTTCGATGTTAAAATGTGCAAACTCCGAAATATCAGCACCCGCAGCAAAGGCTTTTTCACCCACGCCAGTAAGAATCATACCATGCACGTCGTCGTTGGTTTGAGCCTCATCAACAGCATGCTTGATTTCACGCAATGTTTCAATGGTTAACGCATTCAACTTGCTTTCGCGGTTGATCGAAATGGTTAAAATACTATCCTCCAAAGAGGTTAAAATGTTATTATAAGACATGGTTTATGATCTATTCGTTTCAACCCAATTTTTGATGTAACTGGCGATTTCACCCGTATGGGTGCCTGGAGGAAATAGTTGGGCAACGCCCAATGCATTCAAAGAATCAACGTCTGAATCCGGAATAATACCCCCACCCGTTAACAACACATCGTCTAGGCCCTTTTCCTTCATCAATGTCAAAATTCTTGGAAACACCGTGTTGTGGGCGCCAGAAAGTATGCTTACGCCAATGGCATCTACATCTTCTTGCAGTGCGGTTTGTACCACCATTTCTGGTGTTTGTCTGAGACCCGTGTATATCACTTCCATCCCCGCGTCGCGCAAGGCGGTTGCTATCACCTTGGCCCCACGATCATGTCCATCCAAACCCACCTTTGCAATCAACACACGAACTGGTCTATTTAATGTATTACCCATGGTTTATCTGTAGCAAAAATACAATTTCAACTCGGTATGGCCACCAATTCTCCGTTTTCGTATTTCACGGCCTTTTTAGAGGTGTTCATTTGCAAACAAACATCCAAATCCGAGGTGGCGTGCATGGTTTGAAAACGTTGAACATGGCTGGCATCAGACAAAAATTCAGCGGGGTTGGATTTGGCTTGCTTCCATATTGCCAAGGCCGCCCTCGTGGCATCGTCACCAATTTCTCCACCCAGTGTCAATAGCTCTTCGGCCAGTGCGCCGGCATACAGGGTGTCCTCCAAATTGAAATGGCCTTTCCACCCGGCGCAAAACAAATACACGTCGTTGAGTGCAGCCGCAATTGCGGCTGCACTCAACGACAAATTCAAAAATCCCCCAACCCAAACATGAGATCCCGA
>CANHGC010000031.1 GCA_947460045.1 Bacteroidota bacterium
CAAGGCTTTGTAGAACCGGCACCAGCCGCTGTTCCCGATGCAGGAACACTCACCGCAACGTTCATCGTGCAACGACCATTGAATTGCGCACCCGATTCAATCACCATTTTATTGGTTATAATATCCCCATCGATTTTGGCGGTTGGTTTCAGATCCAGCACATTCTTCACAGTGATGTTTCCTTTGATGTGTCCCGCAATCGTTGCAGAATCCGCTTCGATGTTCCCCAAAATCTTTCCAGTACCACCAATCACCAATCGCTGTCCCACTTTTACGTTCCCCTCAATCGCCCCGTCTACACGGAAATCACCATTCGATACCAAGTCTCCGGTTATTCGGGTCCCCTGACCGATGATGTTCAATATTCCCTGCGACTGCGCCGCCTTTTCATTTTTCCCGGATCCTGATTGAAACATTGCCATAACTGCTGAATTGATGTTTCACAAATATATGTAACAACCCACGCATTTTAAAACACAAAAACCACCCAAATTCGATCCTAGAACAACACCCCCGCGAGCATCAATCTACCTTTGGTCTGGCCGAAGTGCTATCGAACTTTTCATCCTTGCCTTCCAAAATCGCATTCAATACCTCTTGCTTACTCCTTTGAACCTCCAACTTGCGCGACATATCCTCAATGCGCTGATTCAGTTGTAGTATCTCTTTTCTGCTTTCTTTGGTTACCGCGTTGGGCAAAATGGCACGCATCGGCGTGTAAGCCAGCAACAACAGCACAATCACCGTAAATGCCAACAACAAGCTCGAAAACAACATCAAAACATTCATTGGCGTTAAACGCACAGAAAAAACTTCGGCAAAAGTTGCATCGTTTATTAATACAAAACGATGTTTGTTCCGAAGATTGGCGATAATTTTGCGACGGCGTGAAATTTTGGACATTTTTACCTGACTACATCAATAAAAAATCAAAAATAGCGTTTTAACCCACACAAAAGAATGCGCATCGCACTGAATAAACTCATTTTTACTTTGTTGATCATGATCACCCTGTTGATCAGTTCTTGTAGCAATGAAGAATCATGGACATATAAAGCTTGGCACAACACCCTGGCCCACTACAATACATTTTTCAATGCCGAGCAAAAATGGCTAGAAACCATGGAGCTCACCCGCGAAGGCTTCAAAGACGACTTCCGCAAACCCATCGTACTATTCAATTATGGTAGCGCCGATGTGCTAAAAGGGAACCAAAGCGCCATGGACGAGGTCATTAAAAAAGCCTCTACCATGATAGACAAGCATCCAAAAAGTCAGTGGGTAGACGATGCCTACTTACTCAACGGTAAAGCCTATTTTCTCAAAGGCGAAATCAGCGCGGCCATTGATTTGTTTGAATATGTAAACAGCCATTTCAAAGACCCAGAAATCCAATTTGCGTCCCAGCTTTGGATTGCTCGATGTCTATATATAAAAGGCAAAACCACAGACGCAGAAGTATTGGTCCAAAACATCCTCAAAAATCCAGACTTCCCCAATGCCCTTCAAGGCGATGCCCAATGGGTATATGGATCGCTACAATTTTCTTTGGGCAAATTCCAACAAGCCAAAGAACCTCTCGAAAAAGCGCTGAGCGCTACAAGAAATCGGATGGACAAATATCGTTTACATTATGCCTTGGGTCAGTGTTACCAGTTCACCAAAGAATACGACAAGGCAGAAGCCCATTTTGGAGTGATCGCAAGATTCAATCCGCCCTACGAATTGGCTTTTGCGGCAAGAATGGCGCAAGTGGATATATTATCGGCCAAACAAGACAATTACGCCAAAGCCAACAAAGTGCTACAAAGAATGCTCAAAGACGATAAAAACATCGACTACACAGGGCAGATCTATGTAAACATGGGTATCAACGAACTCAAAGCACAAAATGTTCCGATGGCCATGAAGCGATTCAATCAAGCCATTCAACTTTCAACCAACAACGAACACAAAACAAATGCTTATTTGGCCGTGGGAAATTTCAATTTTTCCAACAGGCAGTTTCAAAGCGCCGCCATTTATTATGATTCGGCCAATGCGATTATCGACAAGTCACACCCCAACTTTGAAGAAATCGTACAGAAGAACGACATCCTCAGCGATTTGTTGAAGGAGGTGATGACCGTTTACAACAATGACAGTTTGTTGAGAATGGCGAAGGACCCCAAATGGAGATCTGAGAAAATTGCACAAGCCATCGACAGAGAAAAAAAGGAAGCAGAAGCGGCACAAAAGGCCCAAGCGCTGGCGCAAGCGAGAAAAGACAACAGTGGGATGCCACCTGCCGGAGGATTTGGCGGTATGGGTGGAGCGCCCAACGACATGCCGGCAATGAGCGGTGGAAATTCGTCCTTCCCCTTCTATAACTCTCTCAATAGGAGCAAAAGTTCACAAGAATTTCAAAAAATGTGGGGTGCGCGCGAAAACAAAGACAACTGGAAATACGCGGCCAAAAAAACGGCTTCAGATGAAAATCCGAGTGCCAATGCCGATACCGCCCAAAAACAAAAATCAAATTCTGCAGTAAAAGACAGTTTTCCAAACAACATCCCCGCCAACATCGCTGAAGGAGAAAAGAAATATTACGCAAACCTACCACTCACCGAAAAGCAACAAAAACAAGCATTAGTAGAAATAGAAAAAGCTTTGTTCGAAGGGGGCAAAATTTATCAAGACAGGCTGCAAGAATACAACGAGGCCATCCGTTTGTTTGTAGAATTGGTTACCCGCTTTCCGTTCAGCGAAAACATCCCCCAAGCCCTCTATGAATTGATCAAGGTCAATCGCCTCATTGGAGATTATTCTCAGGCCGATGTGTGGAAAGCCAAACTTTTATCGAACCATCCAAAAAGTGTTTATGTTCGAATGCTTGAAACAGGCGGTTCTCTTTCTGATGTAGCAAAAACCAATTCGGGCAACCAGCAAATCGATAGTTTGTTTGCGTTGATGCTCGGCGCTTACAATGCCAATCAATTCACTACAGCGTTGGAGATAAAAAGCAGGTCCGACAAAGATTTTGCGGGAAATCAATTACAAACCAAGTTCGATTATTTACAAGCCTTGTGCTTTATCAAATCCGGAAACACACCCAAAGGCATTGAATTATTGGAACAATTGGTCATCGACTATCCGAGCAGCGAAATCGCCTTGCGTGCAAGAGATATTATCGAGGCAAACAACAGGTTAAAGGCCGAAGCCGCCGCAGCCAATGCCCCAAAAACTGAGGCAACGATGGCATATACGGCCATCAAACCCAGCGAAACCATTGATTGTATTTTTACCTTTTCTAAGGGAACCAATACCAACATGATTCGCGCTGCACTTTCCGATTTCGGTAAAACCCAGTTTTCATTTGAGAATTTGTTGGTCAACCCAAGCACCGCCATTGGCAGTCAAAATGTGATTCGCATTTCCCAATTCAGCAAACCAGAAGTGGCCAAAGAATTTGTTACTTTTCTACAAAAATCTACCAGTTTCTTCGCTGAAAAAGGGCTTTACGAATACAATGCCATGTGGATTTCAGAAACCAATTATTTGCACCTAACCAAGTCCTTGGATTTGAATGGCTATCGAACTTTTTTCGAAAAGCAATAAGGCAATAGATTGCGCCACGGAGCATTCAAAAACTGCGTATATTCGCAATTGATTCATGGCCGCTCCAGAGTTTAAATTCACGTTCATCAAACGCTTTTGGCAAATCCTCATTGGAGGTACAATTGGCGTATTCCTCCTCTTTCTTTTGGTCAGTTTTGGCCTGTTCGGCGATATGCCCGATGTTGAAGATCTTGAGAACCCCAAAAACGCCTTGAGCTCAGAAATTTTGGGCGATGACGGCTCACTCATTGGTAGTTTTTACCTAGAAAATCGAATCAACACCGCCCACAAAGACATTGCCCCTTGCGTTTTCCAAGCACTGGAAGCTACCGAAGACGTTCGATTCAGGTCACACTCAGGCATCGATGTAAGAGGGACCCTTCGCGCCGTGGCGGCACTGGGACAAGACGGTGGTGCGTCTACCCTCACCCAGCAACTTTCTGAAAACCTATTTTATCGTTTCCAAAAGCCTTCCACCAAAATTGGGATGGTGATGCAAAAATTCAAAGAATGGGTCATTGCCGTTGAATTGGAACGTAGATACACCAAAAACGAAATCATCACCATGTACCTCAATACGGTGCCGTTTTCCGGAATCTCTTTTGGTATTGAATCCGCCTCAAAGGAATTCTTTAACAAAAAACCCAAAGAACTTCACATAGAGGAAGCCGCGGTATTGATTGGCATGTTGAAAGCCAACCACCGCTACAACCCCAAATTCAATCCAGACAAATCGCTCGCTCGCAGAAATACGGTTCTGGAACAAATGAACAAATACGATTTCCTTTCAGACGATAGCACCGAATTACTTAAAAACAAACCCATCAAAATCAATTACCGCAGCGCCGAAATGGATGGCATGGCGCAATATTTCAAATATTATCTGGGCGAATACCTAAAACCATGGTGCAAGGAAAGAGGCATCGACTTATATCGCAGTGGATTGAAAATCTACACCACGTTGAACCCCAAATTGCAACAGTATGCCGAGAAAGCGGTTCAAACCCACATGCCCGATTTGCAATCTCAATTCAACAAAAGTTGGGGCAAAGAAAAACCTTGGAGATACGTTACCACCCGAGCCGTAATACCCGGATTTGTTGAAAGTGCACTCAAACGAACCGATCGCTACAAAGCCCTGGCTGAAGAAATGGGCGACGACTCAGCAAAAATCATTGCCGAGTTGAAAAAACCCATCAAAATGACCGTCTTCTCTTGGCGCGGAGATCTGGATACTTTTATGTCGCCCTACGACAGTATGTCGTACATCAAAAAAGTACTTATGGCCGGTTTCATCGCCATAGAGCCCGAATCAGGTCATGTAAAAGCTTGGGTTGGCGGTGTGAATCATAAATTTTTCAAATACGATCACGTCAACAAACGAGCCCGCAGGCAAGTTGGGTCCACGTTTAAACCCATCGTGTATGCCACGGCGATGGATATCAACCAAATGACCCCCTGCACAGAATTCCCCCGTGAACGCACAGTGTTTGTTAGTAATGGCGAAGAATGGAGTCCGCGCAATGCAGATGGCAAATCCGGTGGCGTATGGACGATGACCAAAGGCTTGGCACTATCAGATAATTTAATCACTGCACAAGTCATGAAAAGCTTGGGTGAAGACGCACCTGAGATGGTGGTCAAATTCGCCGAACGATTGGGCATCGAAGAGAATCGAATCCCCAAAGTACCATCGATTTGTTTGGGTACCATGGAATTATCGCCTTTTGAAATGGCCAGCGCATATTCAGCATTTGCCAATAACGGGCTTTGGGTAGAACCCACTTTCTTGGTAAGAATTGAAGACAAAAACGGCAACGTATTGGAAGAATTCAATCAACCCAAAACAGACCAAGTGTTGAGCGCCGGCAAAGCGTATATGATGTTTCGAATGCTCGAAAATGTTGTCAATGGTGGAACGGGTAGCCGGATCCGTGGTGGCAAATTCGCCATCGAAGGTCATATCGCCGGCAAAACAGGGACAACCCAAGGATCCGCCGATGGTTGGTTCATGGGCCTTACCAAAAACCTGGTTTGCGCCACTTGGGTAGGGGCCGACGATCCCACGGTAAGAATTAGAGGCTCTCTCATTGGTCAAGGCGCCAACATGAGCTTGCCCATTTATGCCTATTTCCTCAAAGCCGCACTGGCCGATAAATCCACGGGAATTTCGTCCGATGCCCTAGATATGCCCGAAGGCTTCGATCCAAGTATTTTGGATTGTACCCGGCGAGCTGAATCTGAAACCCAACAATCACCAGCAAATATTCCAGGCTTGGGCGAATAAGTTGCTTTTGTAAAATTGTTTTGTTATATTTGCACCCCTTAAAAAGTAAAAAATTCTCATGAAACCCAATACTCATCCTTCAACTTACCGCAAAGTTGTATTCAAAGACATGAGCTGCGACCACAGCTTCATCGTTCACAGCTGCGTAAACACCAAAGAAACTACTGTGTGGGAAGATGGCAACGAATATCCATTATACAAATTGGAAATTTCGTCTATGTCACACCCATTTTACACTGGAAAGCAGAATTTGATCGACACTGCGGGACGTATCGACAAGTTCATGAAGCGTTACAACAAAAAGTAATTTGTTGTCGTTTAGAAACTGACTCTATCAAAAAGCCAACCCATCGGGTTGGCTTTTTTGTTTTTGGTGTAAATTTGCCTCATGATCCTTCAGTTTACAGAACCACAGCAAATCGAAAACCTATACCCTCTCACGTTAACCCGGCCTGCTGCCGACCTGAGATGCGGTATGCTTACCGTGGCTGAAAAATGGATGCACGATTTGGGTGTGCCTGCAAACAATACAGGATTTATTACGCGAGAATATTTACAACACCCCGATGGCCGTTTCAACAACATCCATGAAACCCATCAAAATACCATCGCCCTACAAATCAACGGAAGCGCCATCCCAAATCCAGGCGTGATTGAGAAAGTAAAACAACTCCAACCCGGACAATTGCTCAGCAAAGAAGGTAAACATATCGCAGCTTGCATCAGCCAGCCTTCACAACAAAACCACTTGTGGGCACCCGAACAATACCAAATCATCGAATGCGAATGCCACATCGATTGGATCGATAGACCTTATCACATTTTTGCGCTCAATGGCAAGGAAATCGTACAAGATTTCGCAAGAATTACAGCAGGAAGAGCGAGCGCGCCCCTTTCTGATTCAAACCGCACCATCGGCGATTTCCCCATCTTTTTGGAAGAAGGTGCCAAGGTGGAATGTTGCACATTGAACAGCAAAGAAGGCCCCATTTACATCGGTAAGAACGCAGAAATCATGGAAGGATCACTCGTTCGCGGCCCGTTGGCGCTGTGCGAAGGTGCCGTACTAAAAATGGGCAGCAAAGTGTACAGTGGAACAACATTGGGACCTTACAGTGTGGCTGGGGGCGAAATTTCCAATGTGGTTTTCTGGGGCTACAGCAACAAAGGCCACGATGGATTTTTGGGCAATGCGGTATTGGGAGAATGGTGCAATATTGGGGCTGATACCAACGCATCGAATCTAAAGAATACTTACGACGAAGTGAAGGTTTGGAACTATGCCTCTGGGCGATTTGAGCGCAGCGGTCAGCAGTTCTGCGGATTGATCATGGGCGACCACAGCAAATGCGGCATCAACACCATGTTCAATACTGGCACTGTTGTGGGCGTGGCTTGCAACTTGTTTGGTGCGGGCTTCCCAAGGCAATTCGTCCCTGATTTTAGTTGGGGCGGTGCGCAAGGATTTGTCACCCACAAATTGGATGCCGTGCACAAGACCGCGAATTTGGTGATGCCACGCAGAAAACGGGCCTATGGCGATTTTGAAAAAAGCGTCATGGAGGCGGTTTTTGCGATTACCGAGCCGCTTCGCGGCGAAGGTTAATACGCACATTCAGGAACATCCCCAAGAGCACCAATGCCATCCCGGCATACTGCAACCATTGGTATTGCTCATCAAACAAGAACACACCAAATCCAGCACCCCAAATGATGCCCGCATAGCTAATGGCCGACACATTTGAGGCTTTATCGGACTGATAGGCTCGCGTCATAAAGAACTGTCCGAACTGCGTTGTAACCCCCGTCATCAACAACCAAAACCACTCCATTCCTACCGGCATGCGCCAAGCTTCATCGAACAAGAGGTAGGCCATGAGCGATAGTGGCAAGGTTATTAGCGGGAAATAAAACACCACTACATTGGGATTTTCAAGATTTTTCAATCTTCGGATCGTATTGTACGCGAAGGCAGAGAAAAGTGCGCCACCCAAACCAGCCAGAATACCCGCCGTGGTAACTTCATTGGAAACGCCATTCACCACCACCACGCCAATCATACACAAACCAAAAAACAAGTAACTCAAAGGATGGTTCTTTTCATCACCCAAAGCCACGGCCACCAAGGTGGTCAGGATGGGCGACAAATAATGAATCACGATGGCATTGCCCAATGGCATCACTTGCAGTGTATAGAAATAGCAAAACAAACCCATCGACCCAAACAAGCCACGCATGGCCAACAATTTGGGATTTTTGCCCCACGGCGATTGCTTCAGCTGAAACAATACACCCAAGCTCAATACAATTTGCACCAACGCACGGAAGAATACAACTTGTGAAACGGGCATGTCGTGAACAAACTTCACGGACACGTTCATCAAGCCGAAGGAAAGCGAAGCCAACAACATCAACCAGACTCCGCGCGACAATTTCATCCTGCAAAGATACTTTGAACGAAATCAATAAATACCTTTTAAAACAGGCAATTACCACCACTTAACAACAACAAAAAGGGCCATACGGCCCTTTTTGTTGTTAATATATAAGAATAAAAATCGAACGCTGCTTCAATTACAACGCGGCATTCATGCTGCGAACAGCTGCTGAACTCTTTTCAAATTCAGCCTTCTCAGCGTCATTCAATTCAATGTTCACAATGCGCTCCCATCCGCCTTTACCCAAAATAACTGGCACGCCGATGCAGATATCGCTCTGACCGTATTCACCATCTAAAGACACGCAACATGGCATCATTTTCTTTTGATCGCAAACAATGCTCTGAACCAACACACTTACCGCTGCTCCTGGAGCATACCAAGCGCTGGTTCCCAACATTCCGGTCAATGTAGCACCACCAACCATGGTATCCGCTTTCACTTTTGCCAACACGTCTTCAGACAAAACTTCAGAAACTGGAATGCCTTTGTACGATGCCAAACGAGTCAAAGGAATCATCGTTGTATCACCATGACCACCAATCACCATACCATCTACATCTGATGCAGGACATCCAATGGCTGTTGACAAATAGTATTTGAATCGCGCAGAATCCAAAGCACCACCCATTCCGATGATTCTATTCTTCGGCAATCCTGAGGTAGTTTTGGCCAAATAAGTCATTGTATCCATGGGGTTACTCACAATCACGAAAACCGCATTGGGAGAATGAGCCAAACAATTTTCCATCACCGTTTTTACTATACCAGCATTGATGCCGATCAGCTCCTCACGAGTCATTCCAGGTTTACGGGGAATTCCACTTGTAATAACAACTACGTCGCTACCCGCAGTCTTTGTATAGTCGTTAGTACTACCAGAAATGCGGGTATCGAAGCCATTCAATGCAGCTGTTTGCATTAAATCCAAGGCTTTTCCTTCTGCAAAATTTTCTTTGATGTCTAACAGCACTACTTCCGCTGCGAAATTCTTAATGGCGATGTACTCCGCACAGCTTGCGCCCACGTTTCCTGCCCCGATTACACTAATTTTACTCATGGCGATGTGTTTTTTGATTTTGGTAGCGCGAATTTACAAAAACTAAAATGATCTTTTGCGAAAATTCCAACTCACTTACTTTTATTTAAATTTTTCCATCCAACTCACTTACTTTTGCATATTCAAACCAACCTAAACCAAAAACAAAAGTGAAAAACAAGTACGTTGACCTTATCAACCAAACGTTTTACTTCCCTACGGAAGAATTCAAACTCGACAATAACGACAACTTGGAATTCCATGGAATACCCATGATGGACCTGATTGAACAGTACGGAACACCACTAAAATTCACCTATTTGCCCAAAATATCTGAAAACATTCAGAAGGCACGTACGTGGTTCAACGTAGCCATCGCCAAGGCGGATTACCAAGGCAAATACTACTATTGCTACTGCACCAAGAGCAATCACTTCTCTCACGTGATCGACGAAGTACTTAAGAACAATGTCCACATCGAGACGTCCTCGGCCTTCGACATCAACATCCTTGAGAACCTTTTTGAGCAAGGTAAGATCAGCAAAGACAAGTTTGTTGTTTGCAACGGCTTCAAAAAAGAGAACTATATCGAGAACATTGCAAACCTCATCAACAG
>CANHGC010000032.1 GCA_947460045.1 Bacteroidota bacterium
ATCCGCCAGCCAAATTCACAAATACATCTTGTTGGCCCAATTTAAATCCACATCGTTTTTCCAATATGGCCAATAGCATATTCAGTCGTCTGAGGTCGTAGCCGGTGGCAGAGCGCTGGGGTGTGCCATAAACCGCGGTACTAACGAGGGCCTGGGTTTCGAGCAATAGCGGACGAACGCCTTCTAAAACTGCGGCAATTCCAATGCCAGACAAGACTTCTTCACGCTGGGCGAGCCAGATTTCGGAAGGGTTTTTCACGCCTTTGAGTCCGGCACCGTGCATTTCGTAAATGCCCAATTCTTGCGTACTACCAAATCGATTTTTGAGGGTTCTGATGATGCGATAGGCGTGGTGTCGATCGCCTTCGAATTGCAAAACGGTATCCACCATGTGTTCCAAAATTTTGGGACCGGCGAGGTTGCCATCTTTGGTGATGTGTCCGACCAGGAAAACGGGGACATCGTTCTCTTTTGCGAATTGCAGCAACTGTCCTGCGCACTCCCTGATTTGAGAGATACTGCCTGGGGTGGCATCGAGTTGGTCGCTGTATAGGGTTTGTATGGAATCGATGATCAACAGTTCGGGCTGATCTTTTGCGATCACATCTTTGATGTTTTCTAAGAGTGTTTCGGTGAGGATTTCGCAGCTGCTCTGGCCAAATCCCAATCTTTCGGCGCGCAATTTGATTTGCGTTTCGCTTTCTTCGCCGGATACGTATAAAGTTTTGGCGGAAGTTTGCAGGGCGATTTGTAGTAATAGGGTGCTTTTGCCGATGCCAGGTTCTCCGCCGAGCAACACAACCGCACCAGCAACCAGTCCGCCGCCCAATACCAAATTGAGTTCATCATCGGGAAGAATCAGTCGCTCACTTTGGGTGGCTTGTATGGCATGAAGGGGTTTGGGTTCGGCGATTTTCCGACCGCTTTTTTTCCATGCTGTGGTTTGTTTGGTGGGTTTGATTTCTTCCACGAAGGTGTTCCATTCGCTACAGCCTGGACATTTGCCGATCCATTTTGGACTTTCGAAGCCGCAGGTTTTACAGAAAAAAGTGGTTTTGGCTTTGGTCATTGGTTGGCTTTTTTGCGGGTACTGGAGTTTGGCGTAAACATGGGTTTTTGCCGATACACAAAGATGGGATTCTGCGGGTAAGGGTCAAACTGAAATTGGAAGAATCTATCAACAATTCATTCAGTACTTTTTAAACCCAATGGGTTCATGGTTTCGGCATCTGTTGGGGCCAGTTGGCGTTGTTGTGCGATGAATGAGGCGATTTGTTGTTTGGTTTTAGAAACAATCTAAATAAGCGTGGTAAATCGAAAAAAGTTTCGTTAATTTTGTGGTGTTATGGAAAAAAGCTTGAACGACATTGTAACCATATATGCAGAGGCTACGCCAAATCCTGAGAGCATGAAGTTTGTAGCCAACAAAATGTTGCTACCAAACGACAGTGCTGATTTTCGCAGTGCTGAAAAAGCGGAGGACGGTGGCGCATTGGTGAAAGCGTTGTTCGAGATGCCATTTGTGAAAGGGGTTTTCATCATGAATAATTTCGTGAGTATCACCAAGAATGAGGATTATGAATGGTTTGATTTGATTCCCGATTTGCGCAACTTTTTCACGGAGTGGATCGAACAGGGAAAAGAAATCGTATCGCCAAAAACGGTTTTATCGCCCGAACAGGAAACGGAAATTGAGCGAAAAATTAGGCAGCTATTGGAAGACCATGTTCGCCCAGCGGTAGAGATGGACGGTGGAGCCATTGATTTCAAGAGTTTCGTAGATGGCGTGGTTACCGTTCAGATGAAGGGGAGCTGCAGTGGCTGTCCGAGCAGTACCATGACGTTGAAAGCGGGCATCGAAAATCTGTTGAAGCGCATGGTGCCGGAAGTGGTTGCGGTGGAAGCTGAGGCCGTTTAAAAGCACATCGAATCAGGGAATTTTCCCGAGGTGCTTGGGAATCACGCATTTTTCAGACATATTTGCTAAATATCCATTGAAGGAAAGCAAATTAATATGTCAACTATAATACAAAAACCAGAGCCCAATTTTAATTCTCTGCATGAGTTTTATGTGCATGCGGCCACTGAAATTCACAGTTTGAATCACCCGGTGATGTTCGCCAAGGAAAAGGGTGTTTGGGAAAAGTATACTTACCAAGATGTGTTGGAGTGCGTAGCTCAGATTGGCGCTTGGTTTATGGAATTGGGATTGGGAAAGGGCGATCGCGTGGCGATGGTGCTCGACAATTGCCCAGAGTATTATTTCATCGACCAAACCATACAGAAGTTGGGGTTGGTGAATGTTTCGATTTATCCTACGCTTACCCATGAGGAAACCGCCTATATCTTGAATGATAGCGGTGCGAAAGTGTTGTTTGTGGGCAATGCGTTTTTGTTGAAAAAGTTTAAAAAAGTACAATCCGATTGCAATACAGTGGTGAGGGTGGTTTGTATGCCTTCTGATTTGGAGAGTGGTGGCATATTTACAGATTTTGCTTCGGTGCGGATGGAAGGACAAGCGTTGATTGAGAAGCATGCGGCTGCGGTAGAGTCGAGGTTTCAAGCGGTAGAAAAAACCGATTTGTCTACACTGATTTATACCAGTGGTACTACGGGGATGCCAAAAGGGGTGATGCTCACACATTACAACTTCATGAGCAACTGCTATGATGCCAAAGATTTGTGTCCAGCCATTACCTCTGACGATTTATATCTGAGTTTTCTGCCATTGAGTCACGTTTTTGAGCGATTGGCTACGATGTATTTGAGTACTTATATTGGTGCACAGGTGGCATTTGCGGAGAACATCGATAAGGTGGCTCAGAATATTCAGGAAATGAGGCCTACGTTGATGGCTGCGGTGCCACGTTTGTTGGAGCGGGTTCACGATAAGGTGTATAAGAGTGCCACGGAGAAGGGTGGGGCCAGTGCGAAGATTTTCTTGTGGGCATTGAAAGTGGGTGGTGAAGCGCGCGTTCGCAGGGATGAAGGTAAGATGGTTGGTCCTCTCTTGGCGATGCAAGTGGCCATTGCGGAGAAGTTGGTGTATTCCAAGATCAAAGCAAAAATGGGTGGAAGGTTGAAGATGTTTGTGAGCGGCGCGGGTGCGTTGCCCGTGCATGTGGGTGAGTTTTTTGCCAATTTGGGTATGCGAGTGCAAGAGGGTTATGGTTTGAGTGAGACCAGTCCGTTGGTTACCGTGAACGAATTCGAACGTCAGGTATACGGCACCGTGGGTAGGGTTGCTCCGAGACAGCAGGTAGCGATTCAGAACATCGAAACGAAAGAAATTGTGGCATTGCAAACGTATGATTCATTTGAGCCGAATTATCAGAGTGAGGAAGGTGAGATTTTGGTGAAAGGTCCAAACGTGATGCAAGGATATTGGAATCGTCCGGAGGCTACGGCCGAGGTGTTTGATGCCGAGGGGTGGTTTCATACGGGCGACATCGGGAAGTTTGATCGCGGTTATTTGAAGATCACGGATCGATTGAAAAACATGTTGAAGACGTCTTTGGGTAAGAACATTTATCCCACACAGATCGAAAACGTGTTGTTGCGCAGTCCCAAATTGGAGCAAGTTTTCATCATTGGTGATAAGCGCGAATATTTAACGGCCATCATTCACCCGAATATGGATGAGTTGAAAACGGCGTTTGGCGGCAGAAAAGACTATTTCGAGGTGAGCGATCCGTTCATTCAGGATGAGGAGATCAAGAAATGGATGCAGGAGGATGTGAAAAAGCTGAGTGAGAATTTGGCGAAGTTTGAGCGTATCAAGGATTTCGTTGTGAAGCGTGAGCCTTTCAGTGTGGAGGCAGGCGACATGACCATTACGTTGAAGATCAAGCGCAAGGTGGTGATGGAGAAGTACGCCGATGAAATTGAAGCGATGTACGTATAACGCTTTGATGTATTGTATCAGAAAATTCTGATGTAGACATACAATATTAGGAAGAACCCCAGTTGGATAAGAAACATGGCCCCGGCCATTTTATTCCGCTGGGGTTTTGTATTTAGGTGCAATAGCAATTGAAATAGAAATGCGGCAACAAACCAAGCGATGTAGTTTTGTGTTGGGATGATGCCTTTGTGCCAATGCCAGAAATCGTAACGCATGGCTACGGGCTCTAGGAAAAAGTCATAAACGGTCATCATGGCGGCCCCCAAAAACGATGCGCCATAGGGGTTGTTGACTTTGCCGGCCAATAAGCTTGAGGTGAAGAAGATGAGGGCAGCCCAGTTGAGTCCGATCAAATAGGGGACGCCTTGCCAGCCTCTGCCGAGGGTTTTACCATAGTGGTAGCTACCGAATATTTTTCCGGTGGTTACGCCTGCATATTCGAGGAAAAATCCCAATGTCCCCACCGCAAGGATGATGGCCACGTGCTTGGCTTCCCATTTTTTGTGAAATATCCATGCGAAAACAAAGGCTGCGATGATGTTGTATGGGGTGAGCCAGATAAAAGTGGCGTTGAGCGATGGAACGATAAACCCGATAATGCCCACACAATAAATGATGGCAACCAGGGTAATGAAACGATTTTCTACGTTGTTCATGAAAAGGATGAATGGAATGGCAAGTTAGGTTGGGTTTGTTTGCGGTGCAAATTTAAGGTAAAGGTGTGGCTACATACTCTTCGGTATGTGTTGTTTTGGGGGTGTTTTTAGACTATTCAACAGATGTGTTACGAAAATATTCTAACATAGGCCTAACATTGGACTTAACATGGGTATTGCATTGGATTGAGATCCTGTGGGAAAGTTTTGATGTTGATCATGCTTCAAATGGTGAAAAAAATGAAAGATTGGGGCGGTTAAATCTCACATTTTGGGTAAAATGTTAGGTTTCGTTTGTTTTAAGTGTTTGATTATCAAGTACTTGAACATTTTCAAGTATTTTTTGCATTTTTTTTATATTTTTCTTTGCAATTTGTGAATTCACATATATTTTTGCATCACACTTAATAGGAAATAAACAAAATGAAAAAAATCACTTTCGCCGTTGCCGCTTGCGCTATGTTCGCATTCGCTGCTTGTTCTAATTCAGCTGAAACTGCTGGTACTGATTCAACTTCTGCTGATTCAACCGCTGTTGTAGATTCAACTTCTGCTGATTCAACTACTGCTGATTCAACTACTGCTGATTCAACTGCTGCACCTGCAGAAGCTGCTCACTAATCAGTTCTTAAAAAAGAAATTTAAAAAGGTGTTTGGAAACAAACACCTTTTTTTTTAACTTTGTTTCTATGAACCGCATTTTGGCACTAGTAATTTTGTTTTTTGCACTCGCTACGAGCAGTGTAGAGGCAAATGCTCGTCCTGATGTGCCCCCTGCTGAGGTTGCTGGTCAAGGTCCAATATTTACCTTAAATCCCAATCCAGTAACAGGTTCTTACTTCTACGTAAACTTGCAATTCACCGAAGCCCAGTACCCCGATGCTGTTATCGTGGTGAATGACGTTTTGGGTAAAGTGGTTTATTCTTACCCCATTCGTAAATCGGATTACACAACCGGTCAGGTAAGAATTGATTTGGGAGACGCCATGCTTGATAAAGGCGTTTACTTCCTACAGATTAAAAGTGGTGATTCCACCAAAACATTGAAATTGGCTATCCGCTAATCAGTGTCGTTTCACATTCGTCCTTCCGTACCCGCCGATGTCGCTGCAATGATGCAGTTGATTCGTGAATTGGGATCCATATAATACCTTCATACCATGTTGAATCGCAGGTCCTCTATTTTGGCAACGCTGCTCGTTTTGCTCAGTCTTCTGTTGCTGTTCAGCTATGGAACACCTGCTTGGTTTGGTAATGTCTCCTGGGCGATATTTCCCTTAAACGTTCAAAAGTGGAAAGGCATTTGGCTGGGTGCCTTCGTTCATGGTTCTTGGGACCACCTTTGGGGTAATGTGATTGCCCTTGCCATTTTTTCAGCCCTCTTCCTGATTCAATTTCCCAAGCAGTGGCTTAGATTCTGGGTTATGCAGCACCTATTGGCTTCTCTGTTGTTATGGCTCATTGGGAATTTGGGCATGGATGCTCAGCACACTGGCACCGCTCACATTGGCGCATCCATTTGGGTATATGCCTTTGGTGGATTTATCCTCACCGCAGGTGTGATGCAGCGCACCAAACAGTCGATGGCCATTTTCTTTCTGGTTTTGCTGATGTTTGGCGGATTCTTCTGGGGCTTGCTACCCGTGGATCCCAAAGTGTCTTGGCAGGGACATCTAAGCGGGTTGATCGTTGGTGTGTGTGTCGCACTATGGAAAGTGAAACAATGGTTGCCCCCAATCCCTTTGGAGCAAGAGCTGCATGAAAACGATGATGCTGATGAGGGCGAAGGTCTGGATGATCCCTACATCCATTTATAGGGGACAGCAGGGTTGGTTATAGCCACAAAAGAATGCCCGCAATGGTAGCGCTCAAATAGTTGGCCAAGGTGCCGCAAATCAATGCTTTTACACCCAGTTTTGCGAGGTCTTGTCTACGCGATGGTGCAATCTTGCCAATGCCACCCACCTGAATGGCGATGGAGCTGAAATTGGCAAATCCACACAAAGCGAAAGTGGCAATTACTACGCTCACAGGTTGTAGGGTTGAGGAGATGTCTTTCAAATGTAAGTATCCCACAAACTCGTTCACCACCAACTTGGTACCCATCAATCCGCCAACGGCTTGAACATCTTGACTCGGAACGCCCATCACATAGGCAAAACCCGAGAATAGATAACCCAAGATGGCTTCTAGTGATAGTTTTAATCCAACCAAACCACCCAAACTGCCTAGGATAAAATCGAACAGGTAAATCAATGCCAAAAAACCGAGCAACATCGCCACCACATTCAAAGCAACCCCCAAACCTTCGGCGGCACCTTGTGAAATGGCGTCTAACAAGTTGGCGTTTTCCTTTTTGACTTCCAATTTAACGGTACCAGCGGTTTCGCTGACTTCGGTTTCGGGCCAAACAATTTTCGATATCACCAAAGCGCCGGGAGCGGCCATGATGCTGGCGGCCAACAAACTGCTGGCATCGATGCCCATTTGAATATAGGTAGCCATCACGCCGCCCGCAATACAAGCCATGGAGCCTGTCATGGAGGCCAATAATTCTGAATTGGTCATGCCCTTCACGTACGGACCGATCATCAATTGCGCTTCCACCTGTCCAACAAAAGCCGATGAAATATTGCTCAAGGCTTCGCTACCGCTCACGTGCATGAGGTAGTGCATTCCCTTGGCGATTTGTTTGATGATCCATTGCAACACGCCGATGTGATAGAAGATTTTCACCAAGACAGCAATGAAAATGATCGTGGGCATCACCCTGAAAAAGAAGATGAAATTTTGACCAAAGACTTCTTGCATTTGGGCATCTCTGGCCAATGGGCCAAAAATGAACTCAGCGCCTTTATCAGAAAATTGCAGCAATTTTTGTACAACCTTACCCAATGTGGCGAACACGGATTTGCCCATGGGGGTTTTGAGGATGAAAATGGCCAATAATACTTGTATGAGCAATCCAACCCCAACTGTGCGGTAGTTGATGGCTTTTCTGTTGTTTGAAAGTGCAAAGGCCAGAGCAAAAATGACCGCTATGCCTACGAATCCGATGAAATGCATTGGGGCAATAATACGATTAATTCGTGTAATCCAATCCCACTTCAATGGAATCGATCAGTGAGTGAATGACTTTGATGTGGATTTCTTGGGCGCGATCGGCGTATTCACTGTGGGGTGCGCGGATTTCAATATCCACCAATCCGGCCATTTTGCCGCCGTCTTTGCCAGTTAAACCAACTACCGTGATGCCTTTTGCTTTGGCCGCTTCGATGGCTTTGATCACATTGGCGCTGTTGCCGCTGCTGCTGATGGCCAACAAAACATCGCCTTTTCTACCAACCGCTTCTACATAACGCGAAAAAATTTGATCGTAGCCGTAGTCGTTGCCCACGCAGCTGATGTGGCTTACGTCGCTGATGGCGATGGCCGCAATGCCCGGACGGTTGCCACGATATCGGCCTGTGAGTTCTTCGGCGAAGTGCATCGCATCGCAATGACTACCCCCATTACCGCAGGAAAGTATCTTTCCATCGGCTTTGATGGCTTGTAACATGGCTTGTGCGGCCCGGTCGATATGGTTCATTTGCTCAGCATCTTCCATAAAGCGCTGCAATGTTTGCATGGCTTCTTGAAAGTGCGATAGAATGCGTTGATTCATGGTTGGCGGTTATTTGCGTTTGTTGTATTGGTCTACACCGGCTTTCAAGAATTCTACGAAGGGGTCCACCGCAAATTTGAAGTGGTCGGCACCCAAAGCGGGTTGAAGCAAGTTTTCGTTGGCATCCAATAGGCAATACAACGGCTGGGTGGTTTTGCCAAAATAGGCCTCTTCGATGTGGGCATTTTTATCGCCCAGTTTGGTGATGGTTTTACCCGCAGCGGTGGTATACCATTGCGATTGTGGGAGGTTGATTTTTTTGTCGTCTACGTAAAGCGATACAATCACATAGTCTTTGGTGAGGAGGTCCAAAACGGCTTGATCCGACCAAACCTTTTCTTCCATTTTTCTGCAGTTTACGCAGCCGTGACCGGTAAAGTCGATGAACAAAGGCTTTTTCAACTCTCTGGCTGCGGCAAGGGCTTCATCGTAGTCGTAATATCCCACCAATCCGTGGGGAATGTGCAGTTGATTTGCGTACGATGGGGTGGTGGTGATGTTGCCATCGCCATGGGTACCGCCTTTGATGTTGCTGTTAAAGTCTTGGGTACTCAATGGGGGCAAGTATCCGGCCAAGCCTTTGAGCGGTGCGCCCCACATACCCGGAATCATATACGCCACGAAGGTGAATGTGGCAATCACAAATCCCAATCTGGGTACACTCAAATATTGTACTTCACTGTCGTGCGAGAATTTGATTTTTCCCAACAAATACAGACCCAACAACGAGAAGATCACAATCCATATGGCTAGGTAAATTTCGCGATCCAAGATTCCCCAATGGTAGGTTTGATCAGGGATGCTCAAGAATTTCAGGGCGAAGGCCAATTCTACGAAGCCCAACACCACTTTTACGCTGTTCAACCATCCGCCGCTTTTGGGCAGGTTGTTCAACCATGAAGGGAATAAAGCCAACAACCCAAACGGCAAGGCGAAGGCCAATGAGAAGCCGAACATGCCCACAACAGGACGTAAGGTATCGCCATGAACCGCTTCCACGAGCACTGTGCCTACGATTGGGCCGGTACAAGAAAACGAAACCAAAGCAATGGTTACGGCCATGAAAATCGCGCCGGTGATTCCGCCTTTATCGGCTTGTTGGTCTACCTTGTTTACAATCCAAGAGGGCAGGGTGATTTCAAAGGCGCCAAAGAAGCTCGCGGCAAAAACGATAAAAATGAGGGTGAAGAAAATATTGGGAATCCAGTGTGTGCTCACGAAGTTGGCGGCGTTGGATCCAAAACTGATGGCAACGATGGTTCCGATGATAGTATAGAAACCGATCAAACTGATAGAGAAAATGGCTGCATCGCGCAATGCGATTTTGCGGTTGTTGTTTTTGATGAAAAACGAAACCGTCATGGGGATCATGGGGAATACGCAAGGGGTGAGCAAGGCGGTTAATCCGCTCACGAACGCCAAAATGAACAATCCCAAGAATCCGCTGCTCTGTTCTTCATTGGCTTGTCCGTTAAAGGTCTTCAATGGCAACACTTTTGCTTGCTTGTAGGCCGGGGCTTCTGCGCTCACGGCGATGGGGGCTTCGGTGACAGTGGTTGCTACTGTATCCAGGGCTTCGGGACCAGGGGTGATTGGCAGCGATAGGGTTTGGTCTGCTGCGGCGGTGCCGGTGACTTCGAGGGCTGGGCTCGCAATTTTAACGTCTCTGATGTTATCGCATCCGCCTTCATTGCAAATCTGTC
>CANHGC010000033.1 GCA_947460045.1 Bacteroidota bacterium
TCCGGTTCTCAGTTGCAGGTCGATGCCGGTGTGCGGTCTTCCATGTCTCCAACCAAAAGGTGAATTGGTTCTTCCGTAAATGGGCATGGCGAAATCGCAATCCATTTCTAACACGGTTAATGGTATGGTTTCTTGCAGTTTCCTTAGGTCGAACCGGTAGGCATCCACGTGCATCGTGTCCCAAAAGGCATAAAAGTCATATTCTGGAAGCATGCCGGGTATGGTGAATTCCCCTTCCTCGTAATACAATTGCGCTGAGTCTGTAGATTTCATCCACGATGAATCCTCTACAATGAAATCGCCGTATTCTTCGTCCTCAAATTCTCCATCGTCTTCCTGCGAAAATGCGGGCTTCACCGATAATAAAATCAGTAAAAGGCAGGTGGATTTAATCCAAAACGACCAGTGATTGGGCTTGTTGTGCATCAATAAGTATCTGAGATTTGAGCGACTCCAGTGAATCGAACTTCTGCTCATTTCTCAAATACTGTACCAAAAACAATGAAATGGCTTGGTTATAGATGTTTTTTTCAAATCCAAAAATGTGGGCTTCAATGGTTAATTGTTCACCATCAACTGTTGGTCTCACGCCGATGTTGCAAACCATTTTGTGGGTTTGATTTTCCACGAGGCAGTAACCAGCATAAACACCTCGGGGTGGAATGAGTTTATAAGGATCGTTGATTTCAACATTCGCCGTTGGAAAGCCGATGGTTCTGCCCAATTGTTTGCCTTGAACCACGATACCGGATAGTATGTATGGTTTGCCAAGTAGTTGGTTTGCCTCTTGTAAGAGTTTGTTTGATAGTGCTTTGCGTATTCTAGTGCTACTAATGGCGATGGCGTCAATTTCCGAGGCGGGGATTTCTTCCACATCGAAATCGAATTCCTTTGACAATGCCACAAGGCTGTTGAAATCACCTTCTCTGTTGCGTCCAAACCGGTGGTCGTAGCCAATTACGATGGTGTTGACATGAAGTTGTTCAACCAATATTTTGGCGACAAAATCTCTGGGCGACATCTGAGAGAATTCGGTGGTGAATGGCAAAACCAGAACAAAATCAACGCCGAGGTCGTACACGGCCTTTGCTTTTTCTTCGATGCTACTGAGCATCCGCAGATCTTGATTGTTGGGGTCGATCACCAACCGAGGGTGGGGGTGATAGGTAATGAGCAAGCTTTTGGCATTTTTGGATTTTGCCAATGCTACCACATGTTTCAGAACTTTTTGATGTCCCAAATGCACACCATCGAAAGTTCCTTGTGTAATCACCAATGGTTGACTTGAAGGGATTTCTGAAGGGTTATAAAAGGGACGTGAACTCATCTGCGGTGCAAATTTCGGTAAAATTAGTGTGCCAAGTTCTTGTTGTTGAGTAAATTTGTTGCAGATGCTAAAACGCGTTTTATTGTTTGGGGTGTTTTTGGGGGCAGTTGCTTTGATTGCTCAAACGGGTGGTACCGGGGTATTTCGTATTTTGGATATACCCATGCACAGTCGCGCTTTGGCATGGAGCGGTTATTTGGTGACGCAGCCCAATGCGGATGTTTTACAATCGGTGAACAATCCGGCCTTGCTACAATCGACTCATTCTGGAAAATTTGGTTTGAGTGTTGGTTCGGTTTTGCCAACTGTTAGAACGGCCAATGCCAATTTTGCTTGGCAGGGTAAGAATGACAGAAAACTTTTCAAAGGTGATGGTAAAACTCAGCGATACATGTGGGGTGCATTTGCGCAACACCTTGATTATGGCACCATGGATGCGTTTGATGCCGGTGGGAATGCTCAGGGCCAAGTTTCTGCCAATGAGACCAATTTGGGGGCGATGCTTTCCGTTGCCATAGCCGATCGTTGGCGATTGGGTTCTCAGTTGGGGATGGTTTACAGTGTTTTAGGACCTTATGTGTCGAATGGTGTGTATGCCAATTTGGGTTGTAATTATATTGGGAGAGATTCCGTAATTTCATTTGGATTGGTGTTGAAAAATATGGGTACTCAGGTGATTGCCTATCGCAACGCGGGTAGAGAACCTTTGCCATTCAATGCTCAAATGGCTGTGGCGCTGAGTCCTAAGCATATGCCTTTGAAATTTCATATCACTGCTCATTCCTTGCAGCGATGGGATTTAACTTATGACCAATATGTAGACAATGGCGGTCAGATCGATTTAAATGGAAAGCCCGTTGTGCCACAAGAAGTGGGCTTTGGGGGTAAATTGTTCCGACATTTAGCGATAGGAACTGAGTTGGCATTGGGTCAAAACCTGGGCATTTTGTTTGGTTATAATCATCAACGTAGGATGGAGATGGCCACGTCTGAGCGCCGTGGTACTTCTGGTTTTGGTTTTGGTTTGAAGTTTCGGATGGCAAAAGTGGATATCACCTACAGTAGCGCTTCCTATTTTCCGGGCCAAAACTCCAATCAATTTTCTTTGATTGTTGATCCTGCGCGATTCTCGAAAAAGCGCAATCTGCCGGCGCATCAAAACAGTTTCTAAATTACCCAATTATTTCATCCAATTACATTCGTTTAAAACATGCATAGAAAAATCAATATCGCCATCGATGGTTATAGCAGTTGTGGTAAAGGAACTCTGGCGAAGGCCCTTGCGAAGGCTTTGGGCTATGTGTTTATTGATAGCGGGGCGATGTATCGCGCAGTGACATTGTATATGCAGCGTGAGGGTGTGAATGTGGATGATGAAGATGCAGTTTCTTTGGCTTTGGAGCATGTAGTTGTTGGCTTTCAAAACAACGCGGAGCAACAATCGGAAGTGACGTTGAATGGGGTTTGCGTTGAGTCTGAAATTCGGAACATCGAAGTGGCATCCAAAGTGAGTGAAGTGGCGAAAATTGGTGCGGTTAGGACAAAAATGGTGGCTTTGCAGCAGGCCATCGGATCAAATAAAGGGGTGGTGATGGATGGCAGAGATATTGGAACTGTGGTTTTTCCTGATGCGGAGTTGAAAATCTTTATGACGGCGAGTCAAGAGGTGAGGGCGCAACGTCGTTTTGCCGAGTTGTTGGCCAAAGGGGATGATGTGACTTTGGAGGAAATCGCCAAGAATTTGCAACACCGCGATGCCATTGATGCGAGTCGGGAAAATAGTCCGCTCACAATGACGGCTGATTATCGGGTTTTGGATAATTCTGATCTTGATAGAGACGCGCAATTTGCATTGGCGATGGGTTGGGTTGAAGCGGCGATTCAGGGCGTTTGATGCGTTGTTTTGGTTGATATCTTGCGAATAACCTTTCTTGTGTGTGTTGTATCTTTGTGGAAGTATGAATAGGCAGAAAATTGTTGCAGGTAACTGGAAGATGCACAAAACCTTGGAAGAGAGCCAAGCGTTAATTACTGAAGTTAGAGGAATTGTAAGAGATGAATATCGCGGAGATGGGAAAGTGGTGTTGATTCCAACCTTTTTGGCATTGCCAACGGCGGTGAGATTGTTGGAAGGAAGTGGATTGCAAGTGGGTGCGCAAAATGCCCATCAAGAAGACAGTGGCGCATTTACCGGTGAGATTTCTTCGAGCATGCTTAAGTCGATTGGGGTTGAGTATTGCTTGGTAGGACATAGTGAACGTCGCCAATACTTTGGTGAAACGAATGAAGTTTGTGCAGCCAAAGTGAAGTCGGTGGTTCGCCATGGAATGAAGCCCATTTTTTGTGTGGGTGAAACTTTGGAGCAACGTGAAAGCAAACAGTATTTCCGTGCCATTGAAGAACAGATTGTTCAAGGGTTGTTTCACTTGGATCGCAAAGAGTTTTCGCAAGTGGTTGTTGCCTATGAGCCAGTTTGGGCCATTGGTACAGGTTTGAATGCTTCTCCTGAACAAGCACAAGAGATTCATGCTTACATCCGTAAGCTGATTGCCAATCAATTTAATGAAGAGCTCGCTGCATCTACGTCGATTTTGTACGGAGGCAGTGTTAAGCCCGAAAATGCCGCTGCTTTGTTTTTGCAAGCCGATATCGATGGTGGTTTGATCGGTGGTGCCAGTTTGAAGGCCCGCGATTTCATCGATATTGTGAAGGCGATGCGCTAATTTTCACAATGGAAACGCATCTTGGTGCGTTATTTGATAACTCATGATGATGCTTAGAACCCTTTGTACGATTCTTCTGTTTGCCATTGGGTCTAGATTGTCTGCCCAAAGCGGAAGTTTTAGCCCAGTCCCTGCAACTTTTATTGCGGAATTTGAAGCGTTTATCGCCAAGGCGAACGACAAGAACTTGACCAGAAACTTTGCGGTTTTTAAGGAGAATTGGGAATTGGGTAAATTCTCGCCCAGTCAACAAAAATTCATCATTGACATCAGCAATCAAATGCTGGCAGAGAAAATGGCTTTACAGCCTCATTTTCAGTTGTTTATGTCAACCGTTGCTGCGTTTCTTGAGAATAAGTTGCCCGATAAAGTTTTGGTGCAATGGCAAAACATCACCAAATCGCTGCTCGGCAATAGCAACAAAGAATACCTCGATTTTTTGCAAACAACAGCCAACCTGTTCGCCAATAAAACCATTTATCAGTCGGGAACCACCGTTTGGAAGGTGGATACGCTCGACTTCGACATGTTTTACAAAGGTGAAATCGAAATCCATTTTGGGGAGGTTGATTTAACCTGTCAAGGATTCATGGACAAAATGGTGGTGAAAGGCACCAAAGGCATCTACAAACCCGCCAAAAACATCTGGATTGGGGAATATGGTTCTGCCGATTTTCAACGCTGTTTACCCGATGAATCAGCCTATGTGCGCTTCAATAAATACAGGCTAAACCTAGATGTAAATACATATAGCGTGGATTCTGCCGCGTTGACCTACAACCGATATTTCAAGACGGCGGTTTATGGTAAGTTTACCGACAAACTCTCAACCGCCACCGATTCGCTCAAAGTAAAAAAATCGGGGTTCCCCCAGTTTAACTCTTACGACAACGAACTTCTGGTGCGCGGTATTGTGGGCGATGAAAGTTTCTTTCGTGGTGGTTTTACCATGCAAGGACATACCGTAACCACAGCAACGGCCAATGGTAAGCCCTCGGTGATTGATGTCTTTTACAAAGGCAAGAAAAAAGCGACGTTGAAGAGCAAATCGTTCAAGATTTCTGATGGCGTTGCGGGTACCCTCCAAGCAGAATACACCCTCTACCTGGATAGCGTAACCACCATCTATCACCCATTTGTTAAGGTGAATTTTATCTTCAAAGACAACAAACTCATCGTTGAACGCGGTGAGGAAGGATTGATGCGTGTGCCGTTCTCCGACAACTATCACAATGTGAGTTTGGACGTGCAACAAGTTCGCTGGGTGATTACCGAGCCCTTCGTGGATTTTGATAACGTGAACAACGACCTTGAAGCACGCATTTCGTCCGATGATTTCTTTCGCGATATCCTGTACAACCGATTGCAAGGTCCATTGCGTTCGCACCCACTGGAAGGACTTGTCGCCTATTACAACCGACAGCCAGAAGATCCCCTTTCAAATCAACTGCAGAAAGATATCAAAACCTTGATGCTCTCCGGCAAACCCGAAGACAAAGCCAAAGCTGAAGCCAAAATGAAGCAGTTACAAGCCCGCAAAGCCGAACTGCGTGAATATTACAAAGCCGATCAGCGGGTGAAATTCTCCTTGGACGATTACGCATTCTTCCAAAAAACCCAGAAAGAATATTTGGTGGCTCCGTTCTTGGAACTGCACGACCAAGGCTATATCAATTACCTTCAAGATCAAGACAGTGCGATCCTTTTGCCAAAAGCGTTTCGCTACGTGCAAGCCCACCAAAAAATGCGCGATTACGACGTGATTCGTATTTCGTCTATCATCGGGGCAAGACCCAACTTTACCCTCAATTTGCTCAGCAATGAAATGAATTTAGAAGGTGTGTCGAAGTTCTTCTTCTCCGATTCGCAAAATGTAATCGTTGCCCCATCCAATCAACAAGTAACACTCACCAAGAACAGGGGATTGCGGTTTGGCGGACAGCTTCGCGCCGGACGGTTCGATTTCTATGGCAAAAAGTATGTCTTCAACTACGGTCAATTCAACATCGCGATGTCGGCCGTTGACTCATTGCAAATGTATTTTCCAGATTCCTCGGGACGCAGATTGGTGCCCATCAAATCGGTGTTGCGCAATGTGAGTGGAACCCTTTACATCGATAAGCCAAACAACAAATCAGGGAACAAAGACTATCCGGAATATCCCATTTTTGTATCGGACAAAGGCAGTGAAGTCCTTTACGATAAACCACACATCCATGGCGGTGCATACGAAGGCGATAAATTTAAGTTCGTGGTGGATCCGTTCACGATTGACAGTTTGGACAATTTTACAATTGCGGGATTGAGGTTCGAAGGGAACTTTATTTCAGACGGCATCTTCCCCGAATTCCGTCACTACGTGACCATCCAGAAAGATTATTCATTGGGATTTATCAAGCACACGCCTCCGGGTGGATATTCGATGTATCGCGGCAAGGGGTTGGGCGATATGACCATGAACCTCTCCGAGGAGGGCTTCTATGGAACGGATGGGACAATTCAGTATCAGGGCTCAAAGAGTGAATTTAGCAAAATCTTGTTGCTGCCGAAAAAAGCGGTGGGCGTGTTGAATCGCTACGATTTAACGGAAAATACCAAGTACCCAGAAGTACATGCCGTGATGGCCAATATGGAGTGGAATCCCTACCAGGATGAGTACAATGTAACCAACGGGACCACCCCAATTAAAATGTTCAAGGTTGGACATGATTTCACTGGGACCATCACCCAATCGCCCAGTGTGATCAAAGGAAACGGTACATTGGCCTGGGATCAAGCCAAGTTTTACAGTCAAGAGCAGGTGTTTGGACCGCAAAAGTCTAGCGCCAAAAAAGCGAATTTGCAGATCTACGCCGCTGATTCATCGCGCATGGCATTTGAAACCAGTGACATCAATGGCACCATGGACTTCAGCAAACGCATTGGTACCTTCACCAAGAACGAGCCTGGTTCTATGACCAAGTTCGATTATAACATGTATCAAACCAACCTCACAGATTATCGTTGGGATATGGATAAGAAGATCATTACCGCGAAAGTGGGTCCTTCATTGGCTGGACAAACACCCATCTTTGCCAGTACCAACCCAACCCAAGGTGGTTTGAGTTTTGAAGCGAAACGGGCCGATTATAGTTTGGTGGATTATACCCTCAAGATTTCTGAAATTCCTTACATCGATATCGCCGATTCTCGCTTGTTCTTGAAAGATGGAAAAGCCACCGTGCGCGCGAATGCCGACATGGATCAGTTGGATAGCACCAAGTTGATTGCCGGTCGCGACAACAAATTCCACGAGATCTATAAACTCAAAGTGAAGGTGTATGGCAAGAACAAGATTCGCGGAAATGGCTTCTATCAGTATGTGAACAGCCGGGGTGGTAGGCAGGAATTTTTCTTGGATAGCGTGATCGTGAACGATAATCAGCGGATTGAAGGCGTGGGCAAAATCGCCGAAGAGCAGAACTTTACGCTCGAAACCAAAATTGGTTACAAAGGCTTTGCTCAGATTGAAAGTACCGAAAAGCTCATCCGATTTACGGGGTACGTGAAGCCCCTGCATACCTTCAAAAACATCTATCCTTCGGCTTGGATTCGGTTCGATAACCGGGTTGATCCCAAAGATGTGGTTTTGGATATGACGGATCCGCGCGACAAAGACAACAAGAAACAATACGTAGGCTTGTTTGTGGCCAATGATTCAAGTTTTGTATACCCGTTGATGTATTCTTGGAAACGCCGTTATTCAGATGATGACGTAACCAACGATACCGGTATTTTCTATTACGACAACAAAACGGAGAGTTTCTATGCGGGCAGCAAATCGCGTTTGCGTGACGGTGGCCTGAAGGGTAGTTGGATTCGTTTCAATGAGCGCGATCACAGCATCCACGCTGAAGGTCCTTTAGACTTCGGATTGGAAACGCCCAACGTAAAATTCAAAAATGCTGGAACCGCTGATTTGTATCCGGGCGATAGCAGTTTTGTCTTTAACCTGGCGATGATGCTCGATTTCCCCATGCATCCCGATTACTCAGAGCGATTGGTGGCGTTGATCAATGAAAATGGTGGGGCTGCGGCTACGGTGAACACGGATTTCTTCAAACAATGTTTGGGCGAGATGATGGAAAACGAAAAATCGTATCGCCAAGTGGTGGAGAATTTGATGAAGAATGGCGAGTTGAAAGGCAAAGACGAAGCTGAATACAAGTTGGTGCTCAGCGATGCCACCTTCCGTTGGGATAGCAAATTGCGCGGTATGTATTGCAATGATATTGTTTCGGTGGCCAGTATCGCCGGGAAACCCATCAACAAGAACATGCACGCTGTGATGCTGTTGGAGCACAAGCGGAGCGGACAAAACATGTACGTTTATTTGGATTTGGGAGCGAATGATTATATCTATATCAACCTCACAAAAACGGGCGCCATCGTATATTCAACCGATCAAAACTTGCAGCAAATCCTCACCAATACAGCGGATAAAGTAAAGGCAGAAAACTACTTCATTCGTCCAGCTACCGAGCGCCAAGTAGAAAAGTTCCTTAGACGTTTTGAATAATTAAAGGTTTAATCTTGTTTGGGCAGCGGATATTCCACTTTGGTGAGAAACAATCCCTCTGCCGGTACCGAATGGCCTGCGTCGCTGCGATTGCCCTGGGCGAATATCTGGCGAAAAGCGTCTTCTGAAATCTTGCCAAGTCCCACGTCTACCAGCGTGCCTACGATCGCCCTAACCATGTTTCTCAAAAAGCGATTGGCTTGGATGGTGAAACAGTAACCATCGGTTTTTTGTATCCATTCGGCTGTGAACACCGTACACTGGGGATTGTTGTTGGGTGCCTCTCCCTTGCAAAACGAAGAAAAATCATGCTTCCCGATGAGCAGTTTCGCACAGCGGTTCATCGCTTCAACGTTCAGTGTATGTGCTTGCCACCAAAAGGTTTTGGGTGCGAAGGGATCTTTCGATGCTTGGATGTGGTATTCGTATTCGCGCAAAGTGGCATCGAATCGGGCGTGGAAATCACCGTTGCAAGGTTGCACTGAAATGATGTGAATGTCGCCCGGTAACATCTTGTTCAACCGGTGACTCAAATCGGAAGGCAATCCATCCGGACCATCGAAATGTGCAACGAAAAACTTCGCATGAACGCCGGCATCTGTGCGCCCGCAGCCCATGGTTTCAATGCTTGTATTGGCAATGGTGCTAAGGGCTCGGTCGATGGCTTCTTGTACGGTGGGTGCGTTGGGTTGAATTTGCCATCCAGCGTAGTTGCTGCCGTTGTAGGCCAATTCAATCTTATATCGCATATCAACAGTTTTCGTAGACGATGGCACAGCCTTGTCCAACTCCGATGCACATGGTCGCCAATCCGTATCTGAGCGATGGGTTTCGTTGCATGTGGTGGAGGAGTGTGGCAGAAATCCGCGTTCCTGAAGCTCCGAGAGGGTGGCCAATGGCGATGCTACCGCCGTTGGGATTCACAATGCTTCGGTCGATTTCTAA
>CANHGC010000034.1 GCA_947460045.1 Bacteroidota bacterium
GAGCAGGGTGGGGACCGACCAAAAAACTGTGATCAACCAAGAGAAAAACGCATCCACTTTCCCGCCAAAGTAGCCTGCACACAAACCAATGAGGGAACCTATCAGGAGAGAAGCAATCATCGCCAAGAAACCAATGGATAAACTGATGCGCGCGCCAATGATCATCCGTGAGAGAATGTCGCGACCGAAACGGTCCGATCCCAACCAAAATGTGCGATGGTGAAATACGCCATCAACCATTTTTGTGGAATCTGTGGCGCTCAAACCACTGCCGGGATTGGCGGTGGGGTTGTTTGTGGGATTGCCAGCGGGATTGGCTATCGGATTGGCTGTAAAGGGGACAATCTTTGGCGTATTGGGCTCGCCGATGGCCCAAAACAACAGCATGGGGGTTTTTGGGGTGGTTTGGGTATTTTCCGACGCGTGTTGTTGGCTGTAATACACCGTGGTGCCTGGGGCCAGGTTCGACCACTCCGGTACAATTTGATTGGCATTGGGGGTGGGATCCGCCGTGATGGCATAGCCCAAGGTGCCGATGATCACGAGCAATGCGCAAAGCCCTGCCCCAGAGAGGAACAGTTTACTCCGTTTCAGTTGTTGCCACATCGCTTTCGGGGGTTCTGTGATACAAATCCAAGGCGGCAATCACCGCTGTGAAAGCCCATAGGGGAACGGCAATTTTATCGTACTGCGAATAGTTGTTCAAAAACGCATGCACGTAATACGTGATGAGTCCAAGCAAAGCCATGAGCAATGTATACCTCACTTTTCCTGGGGGTTCGCGATAGAATACTTTGAACGATACGCCCAGTGTGGTGAGCACAACAGACAGCCAAGTGATCAAACCCATATAACCGGATTCGCTCATCGCAGAGAAATATTCACTGTGGGCATCGCCCAAATCGCCAGCGAAAGTGCTGATCAGCGACAGCTCATCGCTCTTTTGGAAGGCGCCGTACTGAAAAACATATGTGCCCGGTCCAAACCCAAACCAAGGACGCTCACTCACCATTCGGCCAGCGCATTTCCAGCGGTTGATTCGCTCAAGATTGGAAGGGTCTGTGGTTACGTTGGACACCGATTTTACGTGACCTTCAATGTCGTCGCTACTCCCTTGCTTGTTGGCTTCCAAGCTATACATGATCTGGTCTTGCTGGGCGATGCCGTAGCTCAATGCCGCAAACAGCGTTAACAATACCCAACCAAATTTGATGCGCAGTTTCAGTATCCCATACACAGCGATGGCGGCCACCAAACTCAGCCAAGTGGCTCGGGTATAACTCACCACAATCCCGAAAATCAATATCGCCAACAGAAAGATAATGGCCGGTGCAAAAGGCAAAGAGATGCCGAAATGTCGGCCTGCGAATCCATACATCACCAAAATAAACACGGCGAAGGCAATGGCGGCGGCGTACATGCCATGGTCGGGAAAGAACGGCCAAGAGATGCCATAGCTGCTGCTGCGGATGAATCCGTCTGCGGCGTGTTTTGTGAGGGTAAAAATTACCAGCCCCAGTGTGGTGATGGTAAAGGCTTTGAAAAACCAGTGGATGTTTTTGAAATTGCGAAAGATGCCCAACACCGTGAAATAAAACAGCACGATGTACCAAGTTCTGGCGATCACAAACTTGAAACTCACCAATGGCATTGTACTGAAAATGGTGGCGATCCACATCCACACCAAGTAGGCCAAAATGGCGATGCTGATGGGGTGTGAGAGCATTTCGATCCGGATATCGGGCTTGAGCAACCACCGAAAAACGATGAACAAAAACAGCAGTATGAACAAGGGCTCCGTGGGCAATGTGAGCCCCAATCCACCCCCTACGTCATCGAAGTTGATGCTCAGCGGAACCAGGGATCCGAAGAACAGCAAACTGCGGTCTGTGTAGAAAAATGCCAATAGCAGCAGTCCAACCACCACCGGCAAAAGCAACAAGTAATAATATTGGTAAACGGTGGCAAAAACGCACAAAGTGGCCGTGAGTAGAATCACCGCGAGCAAAGCGAAGCGGTGACTTTTTTTGGCTATTTGTGGCAGGATGAACACCGTGGCTTAAGCGCTGGGTTGTTTGCGATAGAGCTCAATGAATACCAAAATCAACGCAGTGGCCATGAAAGTCGCCAACACCGATAAAATGGTCACAAAACCACGCTTGGGCCAAAACTTGATTTCGGGTTTCGAAGCCGCCTCGATCGTCATTTTGTGCGATAATTTCTCGTTCACATCCACCACTCTGCGCTCATATTGTGCGATCAAATCACTTTCTTTTTCTTCTTCCAATTTGATCAATTCGTTCAAGGCCACAAAGTCGCCCCCAGATTTGATCAAGGTTTTTTGCTCTTCCAGCAATTTCTTCATTTCACTCACTTTGCCCGAAGATTGTGCTTTGTAAATCTCTTCGGCGAGTGCTCTACTTTGCTCTTCATAGTTGGTGATACCCTCTTCACCCAACTTGCGCATGTTGTCTTTGATGTCCTGAATTTTGTCGCGCTTGCTTTGCAATGCACGCTCTACAATCTGCAAGGCAGGTACCGCGATTTGGTTTTGTACCTCGGTTTTGATTGAATCGTACAACAACGCCATCCCGTTGGCCAAATCGGCGGCCATCTGGGGGTTTTCATCCAACACTTCGATTTTCACACTCAAATACCGCGTGCGGGTTACGCTGATGTTTTCCTTCAGCTTGTAATCCATGGCGGTTTTGGGGTATTTTTCGGTGGTGGTATTGATCTTATAATGTTTGTACAAATCAAAGTTTCTCACCAACCTACCAATCAAATCGCCCGAAAGCAAGATCTGCATGGCCTTTTCCGCTTCTTCCTCTTCACCAAATTCTAATGGATCCTTTTGGCGCTGACGGGCATCGGACAGCAACGCATCGGAAATGGAGTTGTTTTTGGTGGGGTAGAAAATGTGGGTGGCCTGGTACTTGGGTTTGGTGATGAAAGGCATCGTAACCACAATGGCCGTAATCGCCGCAATGCCACAAGCAATCATCAATACCTTGCGCCAACGCCAGAAAAAGTTAATGACATCAGCAAGATTTAACGGCTTGATGTTTTCACTGGATATCAGATCGTGGCGGTGGTTGTTTGTGTTTGACGTCATGGGATTGTAAGGCGTGGGTTTCAAAATTACTAATGAAACGAGTGCAAATGCTTAAAATTCTGTTTACTGTGTTAAATTAATGAGAATAATATCAACATCCTTGGGGTTAAATATCGAAGAATTTGAAGACCACATCAAACGCTTTGCTGTCGTTCTCGTCGTGATCCTCCGCCATGAATACGTGCTCAACCACAATGCCCTGTCGCTCCAAAGTAGCCAAGATGGGTTTCACGGTGGTGGTGTTCAGTTTCACGTTGATGCGGAGCTGACCTTGGTCGGCGTGATTGATCATGATGCCCAACAATTTCGCGCCATTTTCTTCAATCCATCGGGCCAGCTGTGAAGGGGCAAAATCTCGATCGCTCATGCGCAAGACCAAAATCGCCCCCATGCCCCGGTATGTAAAACTGTCGGCAATGAGTTTGTTGATGCTTTTCTGTTCGATGATGCCCTGATACTGTCCGTCTGCATCGGTCACAGCCAAAATGCTCAATTCATTGGCAGCCAATAACGGGATCAGCTCGTACAAGTGGTTGTTGCTATGGGCGCTGGGCGGAAACGGATGCTTAGAAATCACATCGCCCAAGGTTTGATCTTTGGGTAAAGTGGCCAATTGCTGCAAACGCACGTAATTCCAGAGCTGTTTTTGCTCAATCAGAGGCAATTCGGTAACGCCCTGACTGATCATGAACAACAATGCAGCGTCCACAGAATCAGTGGTTCTGAGCGGACTGAGGTGTTCGTTGATGAGTTGTGAGGCGATCATAATTACAAATATACGGGAAATGAAATGATGCCGCTAGGGACATCACCACTGGTGTGAATCGGCGTTGTCCCAAGTGCCTTGTACCTTCATGATTTTCTCAATCAGGTCTCTGGCGCAACCCATCCCGCCGTTTACGGTTGAGATGAAATGGGCCAACTCGCGGACTTCTGCGCAGGCGTCGGCCGGACAGCTAGGCAAGCCCACTTTCTGCAACACCGGCATATCGGGGTAGTCGTCGCCCATGTAAGCAATGTCTTCGGGCTTCAATTCCCAAGCGTGCAGTGCCTCTTCAAACGCCTCCATTTTGTGGCTTTGCCCGAGGTAGATGTATTGTATGCCCAAGCCCTTCAATCGCTCCAAAACACCGTTGCCCTTACCGCCCGATATGATGGCGATGGGGTAGCCCTGTTTCACCGCGTGCTGCAGTGCGTAGCCGTCTTTGATGTTCATGGACCGGAGCATGTGGCCTTCTTCGGTCACCAGGACCTGTCCGTTCGTGAGCACACCGTCAATGTCGAAAATGAAGGCTTTGACTTGTTTGAACTGTTCGATGAGGTTGAGCGACATAAGATTAGTGGGTTCTGTTCATGTTGTTGGGGGTAACGATGATGAAATCACCAGCGCCTTTGTTGTCTGTTTCGAGTTGGGTGACATCGTCTTGCATCCTCGCTGAGATGGTGATGATGGTCATAGGGGGCATCATGGTCGAGCGCATTTGCACCGCCGCGGCGTTGCGTTCTTCCTGTCTCAAATACCATTCGATGCTTTCGTGGTTATCGGAGTGGTAGCTGCCGTTATAGTGGATGAACACCATGGGGTTTACACGGGGCGATGTTTTGCTGTTCGATACTTCCATCACTTGCTCGCCGTAGTGAAGGTTGGGCAGGTTGCTGTATATTTTCCAGGCCATGGTGGCGTCTTTCACGGCCTGACTTTTGGGCAAATTTTGTCCGCCATGTCCGCCCGTGGCTTTGAAAATCTCCGCATAGCAACCCAAACTGCTGTCGTACGCTACGGGCATGGTTGGGAACAGCGCTTTTTTCTCTGCGGGCAGGGTATCCAAGGCAGCGAAGCCGCCGCGGTATACCAAGCTGGCATATTTGCGGGGGATGTTGGTGGCGATGAAGGGCATTTGATGCTCTTTGGCAAAATCCACCAAGGGCTTATAATCGGTATAGAAATTGGGCCACAATTTGGTTGATTTCTTGAACTTGTCGTAGGCCGGGTCACCGCCCATCACCGCGCCCATGGGGGTTACAACGGTGCTGGTTTTGGCCGAAGTATCGGTGGGGTTGAGGTATTCATTCAAAGCCGCTTGTTGGTCGGTTTCGAACATCTCCGCACCCAACACCATATAAGGCGTTACGCGAAACAAATCGCTGGTGGTTTGGTATTGCAGCCAATGCACAATGGGGTTGTCGTGCAGTTCCCCAAACAGCACCACCGAAGGTTGCGGGGCACTTTTTTGGAGTTTCACGGTGATGGCTTTGAGGAATTGCTCATAGCTCACTTTTTTGCCTTGGGCATCAAAAATCTGATAAGCTTGGATGTTCTTGGCCGGAACCCCTGCCGCCATCGGTTTGGGGATGGGTCGGGTTTGGATTTGGGCCTCAGAAACCGCAGAGAAGCAGCACAGAGCCGCCATCAATAAAATGCGCATATTACAAAGATAGTGAAAAGGGAATGGGCTTCAGATGGCGCGAACCTTATCGCCAAGGAAAATAAGCGCCAGGCATCGCCCAGAAATTACCAACCCAAGATGTAGGCGAACATCAACGGCGCCACGATGGTTGCATCGCTCTCTACGATGAACTTGGGCGTGTGGATGTCGAGCTTACCCCAAGTGATTTTCTCGTTGGGAACCGCACCGCTGTAGCTACCGTAAGAGGTGGTAGAGTCGCTGATCTGACAGAAATAGCTCCAGAAAGGAATGTTTTCCATTTCCATGTCTTGGTACAACATCGGCACCACGCAAATGGGGAAATCGCCGGCAATACCGCCACCAATTTGGAAGAAACCCACGCCTTTGCCATCGCTGTTTTTCACGTACCAATCGGCCAACCAAGTCATGTACTCGATACCGCTCTTCATGGTGGATGCTTGCAATTCGCCTTTGATCACATAGCTGGCGAAAATGTTACCCATGGTGCTGTCTTCCCATCCTGGAACCACGATGGGCAAGTTGCGCTCCGCCGCTGCCAACATCCAGCTGTTTTTTGGGTCGATTTCGTAGTATTGCTCCAACTCACCGCTGTTCAAAATTTGGTACATGTACTCGTGTGGAAAATATCGCTCGCCCTTGGCTTCAGCGCCTTTCCAGATGCCTTCGATGTGCTTTTGCAAACGACGGAAAGCCTCTTCTTCAGGAATACAGGTATCGGTAACGCGGTTGTAGTGGTTTTCTAGGAGGTCCCACTCGTCTTGTGGACTCAAATCGCGGTAGTGGGGCACGCGCTTATAGTGGTTGTGAGCCACCAAGTTCATGATGTCTTCTTCGAGGTTGGCACCGGTGCAAGAGATGATGTCTACTTTGCCCGCGCGAATCATTTCGGCCAAGCTTTTGCCCAATTCGGCAGTACTCATGGCACCCGCGAGGGTAACCATCATTTTTCCGCCTTCGGTGAGGTGGGTTTCGTAGCCTTTGGCAGCATCTACCAAAGCGGCTGCGTTAAAATGCAAGTAATGCGTTTCGATGAATTGAGAAATTGGACCTTTCATAAAGGTGCAAAGATAGTGAAGATTTTTGGGATGCTCCGATGCTTGGCGATGTTCTAGCCTTCTCCGAGCCACCACTTCTTGTGGAAGGTCTTGTATTTGGGGGCGTAGGCATGAATTCTGCTGAGCAAGAACTCCATGGCTTCGTCGTGACTGTCGGTCACCAAATACAAATCATGGTCTTCCGGTGAGATGGCGTGTTTCAATTCCATCATTTTGAGTTGTTCCACTTGGTGTTGCCAATATTCGCTGCCAAACAACACAATCGGAAATTTGGGGATTTTATCGCACTGTACCAAGGTATAGGCCTCGAAGAGTTCATCGAGGGTACCCAATCCGCCGGGCATGATCACAAAGCCCACGGAGTATTTGAATAGCAACACTTTCCTAACGAAAAAATAACGGATATCGACCCAAACATCCAAAAACGGGTTGGGTTTCTGCTCAAACGGCAGCTCGATGTTCACCCCGATGGTATGTCCGCCCACGTCTTTTGCACCCCTGCTTGCGGCTTCCATCACGCCCGGACCACCCCCGGTCACTACATTGAAACCCGCTTGTGCCACGCGGGCACCCATTTCGCGTGATTGTTGGTAGTATTCGTTGTCTTCTTTGAAGCGGGCCGATCCAAAAATGGAGATACACGGGCCTTCAAAGTGCAAACTGCGGAAGCCTTTGATGAATTGAAAAAACACGCCCAGG
The DNA here is from genome assembly GCA_947460045.1 of Bacteroidota bacterium. Taxonomy (GTDB): domain Bacteria; phylum Bacteroidota; class Bacteroidia; order NS11-12g; family UBA955; genus UBA955. The sequence goes on from CANHGC010000034.1 coordinate 7,299, forward strand.
GCGAAGGTGAATTCGGCGAATCTGCTTCGGGGTCCTTGGTATACGCGAAGGTCGTTATTGCGATTGTAAATGTATTTTTCTTTCATCTAGGTGTTTCAAATATCATAAAAAAAGCCCCGGCTCAGCCGGGGCTTGGAAAAAATCTATTTCTATTAATTAGAAACGCTCGTCGGCACCGAAGAAGAAGTTGCCTTCGATCTCGGCGTTCTCATCGCTGTCGCTACCGTGAATGGCATTGGCATCGATGCTCTTGGCGAACAAGTTGCGGATGGTACCCGCATCGGCCTTCTGAGGATCAGTAGCACCAATCAACTTGCGGAAATCTTCAATGGCGTTGTCTTTTTCCAAGATCGCAGCATAGATAGGACCGCTGGTCATGAAGCTCACCAAATCGTTGAAGAAAGGACGTTCTCTGTGGATACCATAGAAATCACCCGCGCGCTCTTCGCTCAATTGGGTGTATTTCAATGCCACCACTTTGAAGCCGGCTTGAATGATTTGATCTAAAATTTTTCCTGAATGGCCGTTTGCTACTGCATCGGGCTTGAACATTGTGAAAGTGCGGTTTGTTGCCATGTTTGTTTAAAATCGGCGCAAATTTCGCAAATTCTGGGCATATTACTGCACAAAATCGCTCAAATACTGGAAATGTGCGGTCAAATTCCCACTTTGTGTGATCGTGGCTTCCTCAATCAATCGGGATTTCCCACTCATAAATTCCGGCATCACCAACTGCAACAACATCTCACCAAACTCCTCACTGGCGTCTTTCGGCAACTCATTGGGCAAATTTCCTACCGCCATCACATCCACTGAATCTTCCGTGTACGGTTCACAAGGCGATCCCGTACGTCGGCTCCACCCAATCACCGGCTCCGCAATGCTCGTGGCCTGGTAAGTGATCGGCACGCTGCCCTCCACATCGCAACTGATATCGGCAATCACCGTGGGTTTGAACTTCTCGGGATCCTGGGTGTCTTCGGCCTCAAACAATCGTGGCAAATCGGCCGTCCAATAGATGCCATTCACCAACAAATCCGTGCAGGCGGCATAGCCCTTGAACTGACTGATGTACTCGCCATGGTGTTGATAGAAATGCTTCGTATCCCATTGCGTGAGGGTGGGGTGGACGTACAAATCCGGACTGTTGAGTTGAACGAAAACCGGTTCGTTGTATTGAATATGTAGGTATTGATTGGGGGTGACTTCCCTGATCTGCAACGCCCGCAACAAATCCAAAGCCCCTTGCGATACCCTGCCACCGCCGGTAATCACAATGCGCATATTGGGTAAATCTACGCGCAGCAATTGCGTGAGGATATCCGCGTAATTCTTGCTCTGATGGGCCGGCTTCAATGAAAACAACCCGTGCTTTTTGCCATACACCAGCAACCCGTTGTAAGTGCCCACCACGCCCGCGTATCGACCAAAACCCAAGACCCTCGCGCCGGTTTCGTAGCGAAGTACCTCGTAATCGATGAGGGTGATGTTTTTCTCTAATATTGTTTGCAACATGCCCCGGTTGTAAGGCTGTTTTTTGATCGTGTGCGAAAAGAAAAAGTACGTTTTTCCCGCAATCAACGCCTCGCTGGGGACCTCTTTGATGTTGAAAATCACATCGCAACGTTCCAAAGAATCCACCACTTCGATGCCCACTTCGCGGTAAGCATCATCGGCAAAACACCTCGATGGCGAAGATTCCACCAACACCCGCACCTCCGGATATCGCTGCTGCAAGGCCACACACTGTATGGGCGATAAGGCCACTCGATTGTCGGGCGGATTTTTTCTCTCTTTCGATAAACCAATGATCACAAATCAAAGGAACAAAAAAAATGGCAAGTCGAAATCAAAAAGTTGGGTAACAATCGCAAAATGTGGCGAATGCGCCGTTTCTTTGATCTGTGTGTTTCAGCTACGCCATCAATTTTTCTGCCACCGCTCTGCAATCGAAGTTGCAACTGGGCGATGGCGATCTCGAAATCCAATTGCCTTGGGAAGTGCCCACGGCGGAAATCCCATCTCCGGAAATCCCAACAGCGGAAGCGCTCACTTCGGGTAACTCCGATATTGAAACCCCGGTCGGGAATACCCCCGACACGGAATCATCCGCCCCGCAAAGTATCCTGCCCGGACCCGGCTATTTCCTCAGCGGGTTTGATCGGCCCCTGCTGCCCGTGATCACCGCGGTGATGAACCCCCAAAACCCCACCTACAACCTATCGGCCATGCACTGGGGACTGGTTCCC